>NZ_JAUSPP010000004.1:0-15283 GCF_030656585.1 Rhodonellum sp. | reverse complement strand
CTCTTCCATGATCCTGTAGATCAGTTTCCTGTAAGGATCCCAGTGGACAGATCCGAATAAATCATTGTCCTGCCAATGAGATCTATAAGCATCAGTGCTTTCAATTTCTTTTACGGTTAAGGGCGGGACATTTGTATAGTCCTTCGGATAGGCTTCAAAATCATGGATCACATGCATCGCTCGATCCGTGACATAGACCCGCTCATCTGCTGCATAACTGTGCAGAAAAAAATCCTCCTCTGGGTTGTAATCTGAAAAAATCAAATTAAAATACTCCCCCCATATCTTGCCTTGCATCTTCTCAGGATAACCAAGCAAGGGTGTAATCTCTTCTGTCCCGAAAGAATAGGAATTGAGTGAGGTCTTAATGTAGTTCGCATCTACAGAAGTATCTATTATATTTGGTGCGCCTGAAATAAAAATCTTGTCCCCGATCTTCCTGAAAAAACGGTTTCTGCTCCACACTGGCATAAATGTTTCCTTGGACTTAGGCCAACCCGTGTTGGGGTCTATTTCATCGTTTTTCCCCATGAAATCCATCGTCTTGACTATTTCAAACTCCTGATTGATCAGATAGACCTTATAAGCGCGTCGCCTGTTTAAAAAAATACTGTCCTCATTTAAAATATAAAAATCATGGATTCCAGATTGTAAATTAGGCTGGTTGTCACCATAAGACAATGTCTCTATCAGCACTCCATCCTCCAAATTATACAATTTGATCTCCTCCTTGCCCATGACATGGAATGCATACGCCTCCTGTCCCTTCCAATTTTTAATATATTGATAATAATCTTCGGCTGGAGAAGTAAATCGATCCAAATTCAACTGATAGGAATGCACTTCACGAAAAGTAGATGATATTTCTTCCCCCTTTTTTTCGGCACAGGAAAACAAGCCCAAGATAAATACACTGATAAAAGTAAATTTCATATTATTCATGTCTAGTTTAGTTTAAATAACATGGGTGCTGTCAGAACACCTTCCCAACAGCACCCACTGAAAATCAAAGCATCATTGCTCTACCTCTACCTCTACCACAGGTAAGCAATTATAAGGTCCAGTTTTTTCACAAAATTCGCTTCCGCTCCATATTCCTCCAGAGGATTGAGCTTGGGCGATAGGCGCTAATGTGAAAATAGCCAAAAATGTTACTGTCAAAACAGATAACGAGGTTACTAAAATTCTCTTTTTCATAATTTTATTCATTATTAAACGAAACCTCTATTGCACTCGCCAGGCGGGTCCATATCCTCAAAAACTCTAAACTACCGGTCGCCTTAAATTTTCGTTGGTAAGCTACCCCCTTTTTTTACATATTCAATAAAAACCTTAACTATATTTTAAAGCAATCAACTCCTTGCTTTTTCCTGAAAAAAAAATGCAAAGTCAAGGCAAAAAGTAGCCGATGAGTACGGCATATCCACCAAAAAATTGGCAAGATGCTTGAAAAAAGAGGGTTTGAATATATCCAGCGGGTTGCTTACACCTAAGGAACAAGCATTGATTTATGCTTCCTTTGGCAATCCTAGGCAGAAGGTTTAAAATGGAATTATACTCTGTTTACCCCTTCATAACGATTTCTCCTTGGTGAACATGTAAAATAAAACCATATCAAATCACTCCTGCTCAAGGCAATGACATTGAAGAAAACATTGGACAAAGAGCAGACCCGGGAACAGCTCAAAGCAATATCCGATTTGGAACAAAAACCGGATAGAATACTGGAGATATCCCTAGACCAAAGCCACAGGGAATCTGTATCCATGCAGAAAATACTGTTCAAATACAGACAATCAATCCTGATTTTTTTATACCACCATAAAGTGCCACCCGACAACAACGCATCGGAAAGAGCCATCAGAAATATAAAAGTCAAACAGAAAATATCCGGACAGTTCAAATCGGAAAAAGGTGCCGATGACTTCTGCGTCATCAGGTCTGTCTTGGACACCCTTATCAAACGCACGCAAAACATCTTGGGAAACCTGACTCTGATTGCTAAATCACAACCAGCTGAGTAGGTACAATAATTCTTGTAGGGGCCTATTTTTGCGGTTTTCCAAAAAGTAAACCTCTCAAGAGTAAGCGAACAAAATGTGTTCAAATTTTATTTGTTTTCTTAGATGATTTTGAGCCAACTTTTCTCTCGATCCTCAAGAGAATTATACACATTGATCTAGTTCATTAGCTGTTGCCTGATGATAGACGCCAGGTTTGAAAAGGCCCAATTTCTCTTCCCCTTGCTTTTGAACAATACGATAAGCAGGTTCGCCAACATTACAATCCAGATTTGAGAATCAATGACATTTTAATTGTCGCCAAGGAAGTATTTGAGCGGAAAATTCTGTTTTAGCTGTTTGAACGCGTTCAATCTGCCATCTTTTTTATAAATCAGAGCTGAATTTTCATCAGGAAATTCAAAATTATTGATCACACATTCGAATAACCTTTCGTTGAGGGTGCAAAAATGTAATCTAGCCAATTAACAAAGGATTACGGTAGTACCGAAAGCACTTGCGCAATCTGTTTAGCGATTGACTTATGAAGTGGAACTGGTTTAAGAAACAGAAGGCACCATCGCCATGATTTGGGATCAGATAAAAGTCAAAATCCTGATCACAGTGAAATAAAATAAACGTGAAGGTCTGAGGGAAATTAGCCTATTGATTGATCGCTGGATTAAAATGCGAACCTAAACAATCAAGGTTTTTTCTCTTTGTCAAAACCAAAAAAACATGCCTGAGCTGTCGGGCACGCTTTTTTTCTGAAGTCCAGAAAGGTTTTGTATTCGCTTCGGTCAACAGGAAATTCTGAAAAACTTTGCGAAAATAAGGAGCATTCTTCCCTTTCCAATTGGCTCACAATCCCTTGGCCAATCTTCGCCCAATTTATTTACGAGAATTATTTTTTTGATCCAAATTCCTTTTCTGTATATTCATACACTGTTTTCTATCTTTTAAACCGACCCTACCATGGCCCTGATTGTTATCCTTATCCTCGTAGCCCTTCTTGCCTTTTACTTTGTGAGTATTTTCAACTCACTGATCCAGTTGAAAAATTTGGTTGATGAAGCTTGGAGCGGAATCGATGTGCAACTCAAAAGAAGGTATGACCTGATTCCCAATATCATCAATACAGTAAAAGGCTATGCGAGTCATGAAAAAGAAGTACTCGAAGGGGTGATCGAAAAAAGGAATGCCGGGATAAATGCCCATTCCGTCAAGGAACACGGCGCTGCCGAAGGAGCCCTGTCCCAATCTTTGGGTCGCTTGTTTGCACTTGCGGAGAGTTACCCAGCACTTAAGGCGAATGAGAATTTCCTGGATCTTCAAAACCAACTGCAATTGATAGAATCCGACATCCAAAATGCAAGGAGGTATTACAATGGAACTGTGCGTGATTATAACACCAAGATCGAGCAGTTTCCTTCGAACATCGTCGCCAATATCGCTCACCATACCCAGCGGGATTTCTTCGAACTGGAAAATGTTTCGGATAGGATCAACCCAAAAGTTGATTTTTCATGAAATCTTGGGCATTCATCCTTCCCTTTTTTCTTCTGGTAAATACGGCATTTTCCCAGGAAAGGATCCTCTCCTATTTTTCGGTTATTCAGATTGAGGAATCCGGATCGATCTTGGTTGAGGAAAAAATCACGGTTTTGTCCGAAGGAGTGAAAATCAAAAGGGGGATATTCAGGGATTTCCCAACACAGTACCAAGACCGATTGGGCAATCGGTACAAGGTCAGTTTTGAAGTCTTGGAGGTCCTTCGGGATGGGAAAAAGGAGCCTTTCCGCCTGGAAAACAAGAACAACGGAAAAATCATCTACATCGGTGACGCCAATACGTTCCTGCAGCCAAATACCTACACCTACACATTGAAATTCCGCACAGATCGACAACTTGGTTTTTTTGAAAATTACGATGAACTGTATTTCAATGCTATCGGGGGTGGATGGGATTTTGCGATTGACAGTGCCGGGGTAACCGTCTGGCTTCCCAATGGAGCCAAAACGATACAATATGATGCATTTACCGGGCCTTCAGGATCCACGGGCTGCAATTGTGAGATAAAAGATGAGGGAGAAAAGGTCCACTTCAGCACCAAAGGAAAATTAAATCCGGGAGACCAATTCACCGTTGCCCTGGCTTGGCCAAAGGGATTTGTCGCCCAACCAAGTGCATTGGAAAAAAGCGGTCATTTTTTGAGTGACAACAAACATATCTTGGTGGGCGGAATTGGCCTGCTCCTCACATTTTGGGTGTTCTTTTCCTCCTGGAAAAAAGTGGGGAAAGATCCGGCAAAGGGGACGATCATCCCGAGATTTGAAGCCCCCGAGGGATTGACGGCTGCCTGTTCGCGCTATTTGATGCGGATGGGGTTTGACCAGAAGGTATTTACCGCCACTTTGGTAGCCATGGCAGTCCATGGCTATTTGACGATTGAAACAAAGAAAAAAAATGACTTCTCCCTGACCAAAGTCGGCGATTCCCTGAATGGGCTCACCACCGGCGAAAAAGTTGTCGCAACTGTTCTGTTCAAGGATGGCAATGAAATTCATTTGGACAATAAAAACCATCAAATCTTTACTTCTGCCAAAACAAGTCTCTTGAAATTTTTAAAGACGGAGGTCATGCCAGGAAGGTTCAAAATCAATTTTATGCATACCGCAAAAGGAATTGGGACGGGCTTGGCAACAATCCTCCTGACCGCTTTGCTTTCCCCTTCTCCCGGGGTTCCGGTTGTTTTGGGAATACTCCTCTTCATCCTTACCCTCGTCTTTTACAACCTGATGCAAGCGCCCACCATCGAGGGCCGGAAAATCATGGATGAAATCGAGGGGTTCAAGAGATACCTTTCGGTGACCGAAAAAAACCCTCTGAACATGGCCCATGAACCCAACATGACCCCGGCGGTTTTTGAAAGATTACTTCCCTACGCCATTGCTTTGGGAGTGGAAAACAAATGGGCGGAGAAATTTGAGCAGCAGGTTTCCAAGAGTGTTCGGGAAGCGTATCAACCCACTTGGTACCATTCCTATTCAATGGGCAGATTCAATGCACTTGCCTTCAGCTCCTCCTTGGGCAGCAGTTTTTCATCGGCCATTTCCAGTGCATCCACTCCTCCTGGCAGCAGTTCAGGATCCGGAGGAGGTGGATTTTCTGGAGGCGGTGGCGGCGGCGGCGGCGGTGGTGGCTGGTAATCTTTATTTTTGGAATAGGAAGAATCAAGACCTCGATGAAAATGATTTAACACGATTTCTCGCTGACCTACTTTTCCTTTTCGAAATCAAAAACCAATGCCTCCAGGACCAATCCATGGGCCCTGGCGGGTTCACTTAGCGGTTTGGCTTCCTGACTGACCAGAGCAGCAGAAATTTGATCCATCGTAATTTTTTTTAATCCCAAGTCAATTAGAACAGCCACCATCACCCTGACCTGGTATCTCAAAAACCCTTTTCCTTTGATGACAATGGTAAAACTGGTCTTCGGGAGAAGTCCCTTTCCTGCCATTTCATGGTCCAAAATTTCCAATCCGTAAACCTCGCGGACATAATCGTCAGTGATTTTGTCAACGGAACAAAATCTTCTGAAGTCATGCTTCCCCAACAAAAGGTCTCCACCTTTTTTCATCAAGGGAATATTCAGTTCCCCTGTGACATGGAGGAGGTTGGCTGCTGCAAAGGGATGGAACCTGTCTCCCGTGGCGAAATGGTATCGGTATTCCTTCAAGACAACATCCTGTATGATGTTGAAATCCTGGGATATTGCTTGTCCCTCCAATATCCTGATGTCATTGGGCAGGTAAACATTCATCTGCTGGATTAACTCCGGAAGATCCACCGGTTCTACCGAAAAAAGCTCAAAAGCACCTCTATTGCAGGAGACTCCTGCATCGGTCCTGCTTGCGGCTAGCGTGGTGAAGTTTCCATGCCCAAGTACAAACCGCAACACTTTCTCCATCCTCCCCTGAACGGTTTTTCCATCGGGTTGCTTTTGCCAGCCATTGTAGCGAAAGCCTAGGTATTGCATCCAAAGAAGATAGGTAAAGGGTCGATTTTGCATAGAAATCAATATTCGGAGGATTTTTTTGACATTTCCGTAAAAGCACAAAAATAGACTTTTGGATCTTATAAATAGACCAAAAATCATTTATTCTATCCCGGTGAAAAAATTGGCTGTATCTGATTTTTAAAAAAAAGCCCCACGATTCATCTGTATTCATAAAATTCAATCTTCTTTTACATAATTATTAGTTTATTTTTTTGTATTTTTATTCTTTTATTTTTTATTAAAGTTATTTTATGTTCTTTTTTTTGATTTATATTTGCTTATTAACAACCAATTTAACTTTTCTATGGCAAACTTTTCTTCTGCCAATTATCTGAACAAGGTTTGGATATTGGCCCTGGTCGCCTTCATGGTGTCCTGCTCGCAATTTGAGGCCCCTGCGCCTGACAATGTTAATATGGAAAGCAGTGAAGAACTTGCTGCTTTACGTGGTTTATCTTCGGATATGTGGAATGCCAGAACAGCTGGTCCTGTGTATCTTGAAGGTGCCAATAACGGAGGAAATGTTCTCTGCTCAGAAGCTGCGGATTATTTCGAAGTTGAGGGTGGCTTTTCATTTACAAGCCCGGACCCTGAAGGCCAAGGTGGCAATAAATACTTAGGGGGAAACACTTTCAGCGAAGCTTTTCCAGACGGCTTTACCGTGACGGTTACGGATAACAAATTCGTTTCATGGAGTTTTGAACCTGTTTACATTGACGGGGTAAAATACTGCCTGAAGAATCTTGTAGTCCTTGTGAAAGGTGGACCTGGGGCCAATGCCTACTATTATGGGAACGGAGAAACCAGTGATGAGGGATTGATTTCTCCTCCAGTGGGTCAAGGAAACACGCCAGATTTAAGTAACCTTAAGCTTTGTTACAATTTGGAGCCATGCGACGATGAAAAATGCTGGGAGGATGAAACAGCATGGGCTGCCGGAACCAGATATGTCACCAAAGGAAACTGGGCTACTTATTCTTCAAAATCAGCATTGGAGGAAGGTGTAACTTTGTTTGCTGGCCAAACTTTGGCAGCTGGAACTGTAAAATTGTTGAATGGAGAAATCACCATCACGCTGAATGAGGGATGGAGATTTGCGGATACGGATGAAAATGTGAAAATCCAACACTATTCCTCCACTCCTCCAGCAAGCAATCCAGAACCTGGACTATTTACGACAAAGGGTAAAGCAAACACCAGTCCATACAGCATTTCTGTTCCATATGGGAAATTCTATGGAGTGCATGTAGATGTAGAAAGATCTGTTGCTTGTCCGATATAGGATCAACCCAACTCAAACCCATATAATTAAAAAAGAGATCCTTTCTGGGATCTCTTTTTTAATTATATGCAAACAATCGAAAGTTGACTGGGCATCGTTGATTTACTTAAAAATCATCATGAATTATTTGGCCTGCTCTAGAGATCAATCTCACAGATTCTCCGCCAACCAATCTCCTACCTCAGAGGTTTTGTAGGCTTTGGCACCATCTGCAATATCCTCGGTGACGATTCCCTCGGAAAGAGATCTGTTGACCACATCGGAAATCGCTGCTGCTTCGTCTTTCAGGTCGAAAGCATAATCAAACATCATTGCGGCCGATAGAATTGTCCCCAATGGATTGGCGATGTCTTTTCCTGCAGCTTGTGGATAAGAGCCATGGATCGGTTCGAACAATTTGTTCTCGGTCCCCAAAGAAGCCGAAGGCATCAAGCCCATCGAACCTGATATCACAGAGGCTTCGTCTGTCAGGATATCGCCAAACAAATTCTCTGTAATCAACACATCATAGGCTTTCGGCCATTGGATCAGTCGCATCGCCACCGCATCCACAAATTCATATTCAACTTTGACATCCGGGTATTCCGGAGCCAATTCCTGAACGGTTTCCCTCCAGAGCCTGGAAGTGGCCAATACATTGGCTTTGTCCACACAGGTCAGGAGTTTTCTGCGCTTTTGGGCCGCTTCAAAACCCATTCTGGCAAGTCTGGTAATCTCTTCCTTCGTGTACACATTGGTATCAAAGGCTTTTGTGCCCTGTTCGTTTCTGCCTCTGGGCTCACCGAAATAAATCCCACCGGTCAATTCCCTGAAAAACACGAAATCCACACCATCCACCCGATCAAGTTTCAAAGGGGATTTGTGAACCAATGAGGGGAAAGTGAAGGTTGGACGGACATTTGCAAAAAGCCCCAATTTCTTTCTCATGGCCAACAATCCTTGTTCAGGCCTTACCTTTGCTTTGGGATCATTGTCATATTTAGGATCACCAATGGCGCCGAAAAGCACTGCGTCTGCTCTCAAACAAACAGCATGGGTACTCTCCGGATAAGGATCTCCAGTCAAATCGATGGCGGCGGCACCCACTGGCGCCGTCTCAAAATGAATGGTATGACCAAATTTCTTGGCGACTGCTTGTATTACTTTTACTGCTTGGGCAATTACTTCAGGGCCTATGCCATCACCCGGCAATAGTGCGATATTCATTTCCATAAAAATTCTTGTTTTCTGAATCCGTATTCGGTTTGTTTTTACTGTCAATCTTTGCGATGATATTGAGCATTCTTTCGGTGGCCATCATGGCAGCCACGGTCTGATCGCTGTCCAGACCTTTGGTTTTGAATATCTTTCCATATTCCCAGGTAATCACCGTTTCCACAAAGGCATCTGTTTTACCACCAGGAGGGATACTCACATGGTAATCGGACAAAAGCGGAAGTTCTTTGTTCAGTGATTTATAAATCTTCTTCAGCGCCTTCATGAAAGAATCGTACTGTCCATCTCCCGAAGCACTCTGCTCATAATAAGCGCCATGGATTTTCATCTTGAGCTGTACCGTCGGTTTCAAGCCCTTGGAATGGGTCATGTGATACCCTTCGATACTGATGTCTTTGGCAACAGAGTTGTTTTGGAGCACATCGGAAATGATGTAAGGCAAATCTTCGGTGGTGACTCTTTCCTTTTTATCGCCAAGTTCGATGACCTTTTGGGTCACTTTGGCCAATTCGTCTGGCTCTAGGGAAATGCCCAATTCCTGAAGATTTTTCAGGATATTGGCCTTTCCGGAACTTTTGCCAAGTGCGTATTTCCGCTGTCTGCCAAAGCGCTCGGGCAGGAGATCGTTGAAATAAAGATTTTTTTTATTGTCCCCATCTGCGTGGATTCCTGCGGTTTGGGTAAAGACGTTTTCCCCAACCACAGGCTTGTTGGCTGGAATATGCTGTCCTGAAAACTGCTCCACGAGTTTGCTTACGCGGAAAATCTTGTTCTCCTGAACATTCAATCGGTAATCGGTGAAATCCTTCAATACGGCGATCACACTTTCCAAAGGTGCATTTCCAGCCCTCTCTCCCAAACCATTGATGGTGGTATGAATGCCGACAACACCATTATAAATGGCCTCCAGCACATTGGCCACAGAAAGGTCGTAATCATTATGGGCGTGAAAGTCAAAGTGACAATCCGGGTATTCGGTGGTGATCAGCTTGATGAAATGCGCCACTTCACGAGGGTGAAGCAATCCCAATGTATCGGGAAGCATGATTCTTTTGACTGGGAGTTGACTCAGGAAGCCGATCAATTCCATGGTATAAGACATGGAATTCCGCATTCCATTGGACCAATCTTCCAGATAAACATTGACGTGGATCCCTTTTTTGTTTGCGTAGGCTATGCTTTCTCGAATTTCTTCGAAATGTTGCTCTTGCGTTTTCCTAAGTTGATGGGTCAGGTGATTCAAAGACCCCTTGGTCAACAGGTTCATGACCTTTGCCCCTGAGTCGGCTATCCAATCCACGGAGGTTGGGGTATCCACAAATCCAAGGACTTCAACCTTATCCAGAAATCCCTTTTCGGAAGCCCATTGGGTGATCTTCTTCACGCCCTCCATTTCCCCTTCAGAAACCCGGGCAGAAGCCACTTCTATCCTGTCCACCTTCAATTCCTCCAACAGCAACTTGGCTATTTGGAGTTTTTCAGAAGGCAGAAAGGAAACCCCAGAGGTCTGTTCTCCATCCCTCAAGGTAGTGTCCATGATTTCTATTTTCCTATGATGTCCCATTTTTGTGCTTTCCTTTGATAAAATAGACAAGGATCCAATCCCATGCTGTTCACAATAATCCTTCGCTGAGAAAATTTCACGCTTTGAGGATTTCAATAAATGGGGATACAATCTTGCTTACTTCCCCGCAACAAATTCCGCGATTTCATCTTTGATATTCAAGAGATAATCGATGTCATCAAAACCGTTTTTCATATTTTCCTTTTTATAGGAATTGATGTCAAAACTTTCTGACTGACCCGTACTGAGCAAGGTTATCGTCTGCCGATCAATATCCACTTCAACTTCCGTCTCTGGATCTGCAGACACGGCATTGAAAAGAACATCTGCAAATTCTGGGCTGATAGTCACCGGCAAGACGCCGATATTGAGGCAGTTGTTTTTAAAGATATCCGCAAAGAAGCTGGAAACCACACACCTGAAGCCATAATCATAGAGGGCCCAAACAGCATGTTCCCGACTGGAACCTGAACCGAAATTCTTTCCAGCCAAAAGGATTTTTCCGGAATAGGTGGGATCATTCAAAACAAAATCCTGTTTGGGATTGCCCTCCACGTCGTATCGCCAATCCCGAAAAAGATTGTCACCAAAACCCACCCTTTCGGTAGCCTTCAGGAAACGCGCAGGAATGATTTGATCCGTATCCACATTTTCAGCGGACAAGGGAACCACGGTACTTCTTAATGTATTGAATTTATCGTAAGCCATCTTTCTTTCATTTAATATTAAAACACTTCCCTTGGATCTGTAATCCTCCCTGTCACCGCAATGGCAGCGACAGTAAGCGGACTGGCCAGCAAAGTTCTCGCGCCGGGACCTTGTCTGCCCTCAAAATTTCTGTTGGAGGTCGAAACCGCATATTTCCCTGAAGGGATTTTGTCGTCATTCATCGCCAGACATGCCGAGCAACCCGGTTGTCTAAGCTCAAAACCTGCCTCTTCGAGGATTTTGACCAATCCTTCCTCGTGGGCCAATTTCTCAACTTCCCTGGACCCTGGCACTATCCACGCGGTGATGTTGTCCGCTTTTCTCTTTCCCTTGACAAATTCAGCCACAGACCGAATATCCTCGATCCTGCCATTCGTGCAACTTCCGACAAAGACATAATCCATCTTTTTCCCCAGGATGGATTCACCGGCCTCAAAGCCCATGTATTCCAAGGATTTCAGGAAAGATGTTTTGTTACTGCCTTCCATTCCTGCAGTTGTTGGGATCAAATCATTGATTTTAATTCCCATTCCCGGATTGGTGCCGTAGGTAATCATTGGAGCTATGTCCGCTGCATCAAAATGGTATTCCTTGTCAAAAATGGCTCCCTCATCTGTTTTCAGGGTTTTCCAATACGCTACTGTCTTGTCCCATTCTTCCCCTTTGGGGGCATATTGTTTCCCCTTTAGGTAATTGAAGGTCGTTTCATCCGGAGCGATCAATCCTCCCCTGGCACCCATTTCTATACTCATGTTGCAGATCGTCATCCTTGCTTCCATGCTCAGGCTTTCAATGGCAGATCCCGCATATTCCAGGAAATAACCAGTACCGCCACTGGCGGATATTTTGGCGATGATGTAAAGGATGATATCTTTTGAGGTAATTCCTTTTCCAAGTTCACCATCTACGGTAATCCGCATTTTCTTGGCTTTGGACTGCATGATGCATTGGGTCGCGAAGACCATTTCGACTTCGGAAGTTCCGATACCGAATGCAATGGCACCAAAGGCACCATGCGTTGACGTGTGGCTGTCACCACAGACGATGGTCATTCCCGGTTGCGTGATCCCGAGTTCGGGTCCAATAACGTGAACGATTCCATGGTGCGCACTTCCCAGATCGTGCAATTCAATATTGTATTTTTTGCAATATTCCCTCAGCTTTTCAACCTGCATGCGGGAGAGTTTGTCCTTTATGGTCTTGTCCTGATCCACCGTGGGCACATTGTGATCAGGAGTGGCAATGGTCCTTTCGGGATGAAGCACACCGATTCCTCTTTTTTCCAAATTCAGGAAAGCTACGGGACTGGTCACTTCGTGTATAAAATGCTTGTCAATGAAGAATACATCCGGGCCATCGGTTACTGAGCGAACCACATGGGCATCCCATATTTTGTCAAATAATGTTTTCTTTTCCATCTTTTATAGGATCACTTTATCTTTAACGGGTATTTTATTTAGGGCATCCACAAATGCCTCAGCGGAAGCCAACACGATATCAGTATTGGAAGAGAAGCCATAATATGGACGCTCTCCCTGCATCAACCGCATGTGCACTTTTGCCTGATCATCGCTTCCTGCGGTAATGGCTTGAATCAGAAATTCCTCCAATTCCACCTGCGGCTTCACAATTTTTTCGATCGCTTTCAATACTGCATCCACTGGACCGTTCCCTTCTGAAGTGGCATGGTGCGTCTTCTCCCCTACTTTGAGTTCTACTTTTGCTTTAATGGTTCCATTGGATTCATAGCTTACTTTCACCAGTTCAATGAATGTGGAGTCTTCGATGTACTTGCCCACCAAGGAAAGTAAATCTTTGGGCCCAATGTCCCTTTTGGAATCGGCCACAACCAAGAAAGCTTCATACACTTCCCTCAACTCCTCACCTTCCAAATGAACGCCCAAGGCATCCAAATGATGTTTCAATGCCGCCCTGCCACTTCTGGCGGTGAGCACGATGGAAGATTCCAAAACGCCAACCTCCTTGGGATCGATGATTTCATAGTTTTCGCGGTGCTTCAAGACACCATCCTGATGAATTCCCGAAGAGTGGGCAAATGCATTTCTTCCCACAATGGCTTTATTGGGTTGAACCGGCATGTTCATCAGCTTGGAGATCAATCGGCTGGTTCCGTAGATCAAAGGGGTATTGATGTTGGTAAAGACTGGGATGTCGTGGTGGCATTTGATGGCCATCACGACTTCCTCCATTGAGGTATTTCCCGCCCTTTCTCCGATACCATTGATCGTTACTTCCACCTGTCTTGCCCCATTTTGAACCCCAGCGATGGTGTTGGCCGTAGCCATTCCCAGGTCATTGTGGCAATGGGTGGCAAGGATGGCTTTGTCGATATTCGACACATTTTCCCTCAGGTACCGGATGATGGCACCGTATTGTTCAGGAAGGCAATAGCCTGTGGTATCGGGAATGTTGATCACCGTGGCGCCAGCCTTGATGGCTTTTTCCACGATTCTCGCCAAAAATTCCATTTCTGCCCTTCCCGCATCTTCTGCGTAAAACTCCACATCCTCCACAAAACTCTTGGCATATTTCACTGCCTGAACTGCCCTCTCGATAATTGCATCGGGGGTGGATCGAAGTTTGTATTGAATGTGGTAGGGAGAAACACCGATTCCGGTGTGAATTCTCCCTTTTTTGGCATATTGGAGGGAAGCTGCTGCTACTTCAATATCTTTTTCCACTGCCCTCGAAAGGGCGCAGATAATAGGATTGGTGACTGCCTTAGAAATCTCCAATACAGAATTAAAATCCCCTGGGCTGGAAATTGGGAATCCAGCCTCAATGATATCGACTCCTAGTTCTTCCAAAGCCTTGGCCACTACTATTTTCTCCTGGGTATTTAACTGACAACCAGGAACCTGCTCTCCATCACGAAGGGTGGTATCGAATATCCATAGCTTTTCACTCATAATTTAGTTGTTTTCGGGTCTTAATTTTCTGACGGTAGCACCTGCTTGCCACATCTCAGAATCTCTCAATTCTTTCAATTCCACTTCCAGTTTCTCCCTGTAATCGTCTTTACTGTTGGAGTCAATGGATTTTTGCGCTTCCTGACCGGTTTTTACACTTTCGTATAATTTTTCAAATACCGGTTTGGTCGCATCCCTAAATGGTTTCCACCAATCCAAGGCACCTCTTTGGGCAGTCGTGGAGCAGTTGGCATACATCCAATCCATTCCATTTTCAGCAACCAAAGGCATCAAACTTTGTGTCAATTCCTCAACGGTTTCATTGAAAGCTTCAGAAGGGGTATGGCCGTTTGCTCTCAACACTTCATATTGCGCAGCAAAAATCCCTTGTATCGCACCCATCAAAGTTCCTCTTTCTCCCGTAAGATCCGAGGTCACTTCTCTGTAAAAATCGGTTTCGAAAAGGTATCCAGAACCAACGCCGATCCCAAGGGCGATCACCCTGTCTTTTGCTTTGCCGGTACCATCCTGAAAGATTGCATAGGAAGAATTCAATCCTCTTCCTTCGACAAACATTCTTCTCAAGGAAGTTCCGGAACCTTTGGGAGCCACCAAAATCACATCCACATCTGGAGGAGGGATAATCCCGGTTTTTTCTTTATACGTAACCCCAAAGCCATGGGAAAAATACAATGCTTTGCCAGGCGTCAGGTGTTTTTTCACCATTGGCCATGCGGAAATCTGTCCGGCATCGGAGAGCAAAAACTGAAGAATAGTGCCTTTTTCGCAAGCTTCTTCCAGTTCAAACAATGTTTTGCCTGGAACCCAGCCGTCAGAGACTGCTTTGTCCCAAGTTTTTGAGCCTTTTCGCTGTCCTACGATGACATTGAAACCATTGTCTTTAAGATTGAGAGCCTGACCAGGCCCTTGAACGCCGTAACCCAATACTGCAATAACTTCGTCTTTCAACACTTCTCTTGCTTTCTCCAAAGGGAATTCCTCCCGGGTGACTACATTTTCTTCTACTGATCCGAATTTCAGTTTCATAGTTTTAAAGGTTTGATTATTTTAAATATTTGTCTAAAGTATCCATGGGTTTGGCCACCGCCACCCTGCCTGATCTGGCAAATTCGAGTATGTTAAATTCTTTCAATATTTCCAGTAAGGACTGGGTATCCTCCTTGTGCCCTGTAAATTCGATGACCACAAAGTCCTTTTCCGCCGCGATGATATGGGCATTGAACTGCCTGATCACTTTTTCCAATCTGGGGTCAAGGCTTTCTATCGGGATTTTATAAAGTGCGATTTCCTGATAGACCACTTGATCATCGGTATAATAAAACGCCTTGATCACATCGATGATCTTTTCGATCTGCTTGGACAATTGAATGACTTGTTCTTCAGAAGTGGTCAGTTCGATCGTGATTTTGTAAATGCCATCTTCCCGGCTTTCGGAGGCTGTCAAGGCGTCGATATTGATTCCCCTTCGCGTGAATATGATGGTAATCCTATTGAGTATCCCTAT
>NZ_JAUSPP010000020.1:0-93833 GCF_030656585.1 Rhodonellum sp. | reverse complement strand
AAATAATTAATATGATTATCCGTTTTTCTGCCAGTTACTTGATTTTCTCTCAATATCGGACTTGAAGACCGAAAACGGAAGAAATCAAAAATTCTGAATTTTTCGGGTTTTTCAACTGGCCCATTGGTCTAGTGGAAAAGTAGTGGATATACATACCATTTAATATTAACATTCAAGAATATGTGAGTCCCTGGATTTAATACCCTTCATTTTGCTTCAGTTCGGCATCTTTGTTCAAATCAATCTCAGACTGAGGGATAGGGAATTTCATGTGAAAATCCTGCAAACCATCTGTCGTTTCAATTTCACCATTCGCCAAAGGACTCGTCCCGTTCAATCTTCTGGCTCTTTCCACAAGAGTCCCCGTCCTGACGAGCGTCATTCTTCTGTTTTCTTCGGCCAAGAGTTCTCTCGCTCTTTCATCCAGGATAAAATCCAGGTTCATTTGTCCCGCGTTCACCAGAGGTGCATTGGCCCTTTCTCTCAACACATTGATGTCAGAAGCTGCGCCTGCCAGGTCTCCCTGAAGCATCCTAGCTTCTGCCCTTAACAAGTAAGTCTCGCCCAATCGCATCAACATGAAATCTTTCCACATACCATAGCCAAAAACATCTCTGTTATCAAATTGACCCCACTTCATAGAATAGGGAGCCATTCTCCAAATAGTATCTGCGGGAAAAATTTTAATGACATTTCCATTAGTAAGGGTAAATTCTGAATTTTTACCATAAGGTACCTCTTGTCCTCTTATGTTATCGTAAGCACTTCCCCTGTTATTAAAATACAATTTCCTTTTGATGTTAAACGCTGAGTTTCTCATGTCAAGCTCATCGTACAACCCATATAAAACCCAATTATTAAGTCTGACCCTTGCGATACCTCTTCCACCAAGAGAATCTGCTGGCTCCATTCCTGGAATATCGTAATATCCACCTACCCATAATCTTCTTTGCTGTGGGTTTCCAGAACCACCACCTGCAATATCTGCTGGGTTTTCCATTTCCAAAACCCAGATAGCCTCTGTATTCCCTTGGTTCCTCCGTTGATTTCCTTTGATAAACATGTCAGAAAAAGGATCTCCTGGGCCATTTGCATTTACACCATATCTCTGATTGACAAGAGAATACCTTCCATTGCCAATGATTGAAGAGGCTTGTTCTTCTGCCTCCGCTGGTTTTCCTAGTCTTAGGTAAACCTCTGCAAACAGTTGGTGTGCCATCATTTTATTGATTCTACTTTCATGACGGGCAGATCCTGCATTAGGAAGAAATTCCGTTGCAAAAATCAAATCCTGCTCGATAACTGCATTTATTTCATTGACTGGTGTCCGAACAAAATCCGTTTTTGGGGCTGTCAGAGGCTCAATCAATAGTGGGACATCTCCAAAGAGTGTAGCAAGCATATTGTATGCATAGGCTCTGAAAAAACGCGCTTCTGCATTGAATGCGCTGATTTCCTCTACATTCATCCCCGTAGGATTATTGTTTTCAGCACTATTGATCAATATGTTGGCATTATTGATCAGGACATACAATGAACTCCATGTTTTTCTAGAAGCTGGATCCAATGAGTTCATCTGAGAATAGCTGAAAAACGATCTTGAATCACCGTTTGACCTACCGGAAGGTGCCCACAAAATATCTGTTCCCACATGCCATATCCCTATCAAGGTTTGATCTTGATCCGTATTGAGCATGGAAACAAAATGTCTATGCAAGCCAATGGCTGCAGCATCAAAGCCCAATCGATCATTCAATGATTCCGGAGCATATCTGTCCAGGACTTTCTCATCTAAGAAAGATTCGTCGCAAGCTGTATTGGTAATTACCAAAACACAAAGGATTCCTATATATATGATTAATTTTTTCATTTTCTTTCTGATTTAAAGTGTTAGGTTAAGACCAAAGGAAACTGTGCGGACCAAGGGGTAATTATTGGTCCAATTCCCAGATCCTCTTGGATCATAATTCATCTCAGGATCCCATCCAACCCATTTTGTAAAAGTGTGCAAGTTTCGGCCTGCCATGTAAAGTGTCAATCCTTCAATATTGTATTTTGACAGAAATGGTTTAGGCACGACATAACTCACCCTTACATCTTTGATTCTCAAAAAGCTAAAATCTTCCGTAAACTGATATCCTCTGTAATTTCTGAAAGCTGCAAGACCAGGCCAGTAATTGTCCTGGTTCTCGGGAGTCCAGTAACCGACCTCTTGAGGAATGTTTCTCCTCCCTGCCTCATCCGCATAGGACAAGTCTCTATTGCTTTTTAAGCCGCCCTTCACTGCTTGAAGGAATATACTCAAATGGAAGTTTTTGTATTTGAAATTATTGGTCAATCCTCCTATCCATTTTGGATCTCTTTGACCCAATATCATTCTATCTTCTGCATTGATGATTCCATCACCATTCTGGTCCCTATATTTGAGATCCCCAGGTCTCGCTACAGGGTCATGATTGGCTACTTCTTCTCCAACTTGCCAAATACCAATTTTTTCATAATCAAAAACCACCCTTAGCGGTTGACCTATGAACCAACCGTTTCCAATATCATCACGACCATCCCCGTAAAGCTCCAAAATTTCATTTCTGTACCTGGAATAATTCAATGATGTTTCCCAGGAGAAATTATCTTTGGCGATGTTTACGGTGTTTAAGGTAAATTCAAACCCTAGGTTTTGCATCTTCCCTAAGTTTGTCAAAACATTGGAATAGCCAGTGATATTGGGGAGGTTTCTTCGCAATAAGATGTCATTTGTCACAGTTTTGTAAGCTTCGACAGACCCTCTTATTCTATTTTCAACAACTCCAAAATCCAAAGCCAAGTTGGTCGAAGTGGTGGTTTCCCAATTTAGATTAGCATTCCCTAAATTGTTATAAAGTACCCCTACTAAGGGTGTCCCGTTGAACGGCTGTAGAAATGTATTGGCCGTTGTCGCAGTTTGATTCACCCCAATGGCTTGATTTCCTGCTTGTCCGTGAGACAACCTAAGTTTTAACTCACCTACTGAACTGGCATTTGCCATGAAGTTTTCGTTGTGAATATTCCATCCCAAGGCAATGGATGGGAAAAGACCATACTTGCTTGTGTTTGCTCCAAAAGCTGAATATCCATCTCTTCGGGCAGTTACTGTCAATAAATATTTACTCATGTAGGAATAATTCACCCTTGCCATTTGAGACAATAAGGTGTAGCTGTTTCCTGCCGATCCGGTTTGTTGTGTCGATCCTGCACCCATATTGTTGAAAGACAGCGCATCATTTGTAAAAATCCTTGATTGTCCACTTGTGAAAAAATAATCAACTTTTTGTGCACTGTATAAACCTGTAAAATCAAGTCTATGCTCGCCAATCTCTTTGGTATAAGACAAAATATTTTCCAAAACCCAATTGGTTACTTCTGTATTGGAAACATTGGCCGTGCCGTTTAAATCATTGAATTGGCGGCCTGTATACTGGGCTGTTCTGTCGATATTGTAAGTATAGTTACCATTGAGCCTATAGGTCAATCCTGGAAGAAAACTTGGGGTGATGTCCACATAAGCACCACCTGACAAGGTTTTCCTTCTGTCTTCTCTGTCCACCGTAAGTCCTAACATCGGATTTAAGAAAAGCTGCTCGGGTGCCATAGGGAAAATCTGATATTCTCCATCATCATTCGTAGGTCTTGAATAAGGACTCATGGCAGTCGCCAAAAGCAGGTTTACCCTTCCACCATCTTGATTTCTATCCGTAAAGAATGCGCTGGTACCCACTTTGATTAAATCATTGATCTTTGCATCTATATTTGTTCTGAAAGAAGCTCTCCCAAACTGATATCCTTTGACCACGCCCTCTTGGGCAACCTTAGAGCCAGAGACAAAGTATTGAACATTCTCTGTCCCACCCGAGATACTCAAATTGTGCTCGGTGATTCTTCCTGTTTGTGAAGCCTCATTTAACCAATCGGTGGTGATTCCATTGTTGAAATTTTCAACTTCCGCAGCATTGGGGAGAATGTTCGTCATGGAAAGATTGTTGGCCACTAAAAAATCTGAATATTTTTGAACATATCGATCTGGGCCCATAGGTGTTAGCAGATTGCCAATCCCCTCAAATCCAGTATAGGCATTGTAGTTAATTCTAGGTTTTCCAGATGTAGATGAACCTCTCTTTGTAGTGATAAGGATGACCCCGTTGGCACCTCTTGTGCCATATATCGCAACCGCGGATGCATCTTTTAGAATCTCGATTGATTCAACATCATTGGGACTGATGTCATTGATACTTCCAAAAAATGGGGATCCATCTACGACCAAGAATGGGCTTGTGTTGGCATTGATTGAATTGACTCCTCTGATCTGTAAGCCTCCCGTACTTCCAGGAACAGATGAACCTTGAGTAACTGTCAAACCAGCTGTAGTCCCCTGAATGGCTTGGGTGATGTCCGTCACCGGAAGATTTGACAACCTGTCTTTCGGAACAGATGCCACGGAACCTGTAATGTCTGATCGCTTCTGCGTACCATATCCAATCACTACGACTTCATCCAGCTGGCTAATATCCTCCTCCAACAAAATCTCTATGTAGCTTTTGTTATTGATACTTATTTCCTGTTGGGAAAATCCAATAAATGAAACAGTGATGCGCGAAGCGCTGGAATTAACACTGATTTTGAATTTTCCATCCACATCCGTTACGGTTCCATTTGTGGTGGCTTTTTCTAAGATCGTCACCCCTGGTATGGGTAAGCCATTTGAGGCTTCTTTTACAACTCCTTCGATTGTGATTGATTGATTTTGAGCATCAGCAGAATTTGCCAACATCAAAAAACAAACCATAAGGACAGTTATCCTTCGTATTAGTTTATTCATAATTAAATTGGGTTGATGTTAATTGATTTGATTTGATTGTATTGATACTTATTGAAATTCTGAGTTCGAATTATTGTGGTGATTATTCTTTTTCACAGACTTTAACCTTATCACATTATAATTTTTGTAATCAGAGAAACATTCAAAATTAAATTGCTTCAATCTGCATTTCTACCGACTTTGAATGCTGTAATGATTGTAATTAAAAATTAAAAATCTAAATTTAACATTCTTTTAACGGTATCTTTAACGGTTAAAAGATGACTTGAATCAATTTAAATGGCATTTTTCTAAGCACCATGACACCGATACCCAAATCCTAAAACCCATGGACCAATCAAAAAAACTAGAAGTATTGCGGCATTTGCTTGAGCATAAATTGTTCTCAAGATCGCCTTCTACGAGCATGTTATTGAAATATCTTGTCGAAGCATCTTTAGAAAAGAAAGACTTGAAAGAAAATACAATTTCCATGGAGTTGTATGGAAAGGATTATGCAGATGAAAAAAGTGCAGCCCACATGCGGGTAAATATCTATCATCTCAGAAAAAAAATAGAAAAGTATTACAGCACCGATGGAGAAAACGATGAAATCAAATTGGAAATCAAAAAAGGTCAGTACCAAGTTGAATTCATCGAGAGATCAAATGACCCTCAGTTGATCATCCAAAGAAGAAAAAGGAGGTATTTCGTCTTGGCTGCTTCCATACTTTTGGCAATTTCCCTCGTTTCTCTCTCGATTTATCAAAAAAAAATCCCCGTTTGGCAACCCTTTTTTAGCAACAATAAACCTACCACTTTATTTATCGGAGATTTTTTTGGGATAATGGGAACTACAGTCACAGGGAATACTGGCTGGAATAGAGATTATGATATCAACAACCTTCAAGACTACTATAAATACCTGGAAAGAAATCCAGACAAAAAAGAGCAAATGTCCCCGGCAAACTATCCTTATGTCACAGGATTAGCGGCCATTGGAACGATGAACATCTCTAGGATTTTCCATTTCAACGGCAATGACTTCGATATTCGTTTTACCTCTCAAACGTCCATAAAAGACATTTCCTCTGTGAACTCCATCTATATCGGTCCGGTAAAGAACAAAAATATTTTTCTCGCCCTTTTCAATGACAGTAACTCAAAATTCAAAATTGACCAATACACCATCTCCTACAAAGATGCCGCTGCCGAAAGAGATACTTTGATCAATTTGAGTATTGAAGATGGTACAAAATATGAACATGCCGTCGTTTCGAGAATGAAAGGGCCCAACGGCACAGAGCAGTTTATGTTTTTCTCCGATCATGATATTGGGGTAAAAGCTACCACAGAAAAATTTACGGATATCAAGTGGATAGAAGAAGTGTTTTTCAAAATGACTGAAGAAAACATTGAGTATTTCACCGCGGTATTTTTGGTGAGAGGTCAAGAAAGGACAAGCCTTGAACTTGAACTGCTGTTATGGGAAAAGTTGTGAAAAGTGACTTTATTTGTGTGAAAAATAATTCTGCAATAAATTAAGAATACCGGAAAATCGAATCCAGACCTAATTGTAGACACATCTTCCTAATTGCTCTACCAGGGGAGATAAGGCCCAAATTTTCTAATAGTTTTGAGAATTCAGAGTGTCAAAAGTGTTTCATTCGTCTATTTTTTGGTGATTATGGAAAAGTCGAACAGGGTTGATTCATCTCATAACCTTTTCTATTCCATTTATTTGAGGTGATTTCTCCTATAAGGTTCAATGATAAACTTTTAAAAAGTTGTATTCTTTTTTTAGCTTTTCCCCACCCCATTATTCCACAAAAAGCTTGATTAGCGATATTTTAAAAGAATCATTCCCGTGCATATAAAAAATGTTTAAGATTCGCGATATTTTGTCCTTATTGATTCCGATACTAAAAAAATGACCCATGACAACACGTTTTTTTCAATCCATCACCTTTCAACCCAATTCGAGCATCCGGTTTTTGATGGCCTTTGGCATGCTGTTCTTTTTCTCTATCGCCTGTCAGGCACAAAAAGATGTACAATGGCTTCAGTTTGAAGGCAAAGAAGGTCCCGGAAAAGGGAAACACATCGTCTTGATCAGCGGGGACGATGAATACCGCTCCGAGGAATCCATGCCGATGCTTGGCAAATTGCTCGCCGAGCACTATGGCTTCAAGTGTACCGTCCTATTCCCCATCGACCCAGAAACGGGGGATGTCGTTCCCTCCTACCAAAACAATATTCCAGGACTTGAGCATTTGGCAACTGCGGATCTGATGATTCTGCTTACCCGGTTCAGGGAGTTGGATGATCAGCAAACCCAATATTTTGAAGATTACCTAAAATCGGGAAAACCAATCATCGGCATGCGGACGTCCACCCATGCTTTTCATTACTCCAAAAACAAAACCAGCCCTTTTGCGAAATACGGTTTTGACAGTAAAGAAAAGGATTGGACTGGGGGCTTTGGCCAGAAAATCCTTGGCGAGACATGGGTTGCCCATCACGGTGACCATGGCAAAGAAGGAACTAGGGCCTTGATCGATGGCCCGGCACAACTCGCGGATCACCCCATCTTGAGGGGTGTGAAAGACATTTGGGTAGCTTCCGATGTGTACACAGTGAAAAACCTCATTCCGGAAGCAAAGGTCTTGGTTTACGGACAACCCACCAAAGGGATGACCGCAGACGCAGCTTTGATTTGGGAAAAATCGGTTATGCCCATCGCCTGGACCAAGGAGTATCAAATAGAAGGTGGCCAAAAAGGAAAGGTTTTCACCACCACCATGGGCGCATCTGTTGACCTGGAAAGTGCCGATTTGAGGAAATTAATTGTCAACGCCGCTTTTTGGAGCCTTGATATGCCGGATAAAATCACGGAGGACATGAATGTCTCCATTGTGGGAAATTATCAACCCACTCCATTCGGTTTTGGCACATTCCGGAAAGGGATGAGGGTTTCTGATTTCAAGTGATTTAGCAAACAAATTTGTCCTTACAAATCAACATCATGAATAAAATTGGATTTAATGTATTGGCTTGGTCCGCAGACATGTCGGATGACCTCATCCCCATTCTTGACAGACTGAAAACAATTGGATACGACGGAGTGGAGTTCTTTGTGGGTTCTCCCGATAAGGCTGCCTACAGCAGAATTGGCAATTACGCAAAGCAGATTGGCTTGGAGGTCACGGCTGTTTTTGTACTGGGCCCAGACGAAAACCCAATAAGCCCCGATGCCCACAACAGGCAAAAAAGCCTCGAAAAAATCAAGTGGACCATTGACAGGGCACATGACTTGGGTGCAAAAGTAATCTGTGGGCCTTATCATTCCGCTTTTGCGACGTTTACTAAAGCGGCTCCACAGGAAATTGAATATGAGCGCAGTGCCGAGATCTTACACCAAGCCGGAGAATACGCAGCCCAAGCCGGGATTTTGCTCACTCCGGAGGCACTGAACCGTTTTGAATGCTACCTCTGCAATACGATGGAGCAACTCGCTTATTTGATCAAAAAAGTGGATCATCCCAATGTGAAAGCCATGTTTGATACCCACCATGCCAATATGGAGGAGAAAAAATTCCGGGATTCCATCCACAAAATCGCGCCGATTCTGGGCCATTTC
Source organism: Rhodonellum sp. (assembly GCF_030656585.1). Taxonomy (NCBI): domain Bacteria; kingdom Pseudomonadati; phylum Bacteroidota; class Cytophagia; order Cytophagales; family Cytophagaceae; genus Rhodonellum; species Rhodonellum sp. Next base: position 85,362 of record NZ_JAUSPP010000020.1, on the reverse strand, counting down.
CACATCAGTGAAAATGACAGGGGCACACCTGGATCCGGACATGTCCCCTGGGATGAAACATTTGCAGCATTGGCCGAGATCCATTACAAAGGCTGGCTCACCATCGAAGGTTTCACCCGAAACGATCCCGGTTTTGCCAACTCAATCGGTGTTTGGAGGGAGTTTTCCGAACCTTGGGACATGGCCGAAAGTGGTTATAAATTTATCCGGGAAATGGGTGAAAAGCATGGGCTTTGATTCGCGTAATTTTTGTGAAGTGTTGAGGAAATGGGAATTGACCTCAGAATTGCAAGCTTAGTGTGCGGAGAATAACCCTTTTATTCTCCGCATATTTGTGGTGAATAAACCATTCAATTTCCTTTGATTCGGCGCTGATTCCCAATCGGCTTTACTTCTGATTTAAAAGCCAATCCCCCACCCTTACATTAAAATCCTCCAGATTTTCCCAATGAAAAGCATGCCCACTTTTCTCATAAAGGTGCAATAATGAGCCGGGAATCGCTTCTGCCACCTCATGGGTCATCCAGACGGGGGTAAAAGCATCTTCTTCCCCTCCCAAAACAAAAGTAGGACAACTGATCCCTGACAATGCATCCAAAACCGAATGATGGATACAGGCAGCAGCCTGTCCTTCCAAACCGATCAAGGGTTGTGGATTGGGATCCAGAGCGGCATTTTTCCGGTCTTCCAACAGACCTTCGTACACTTCCTCATCATCCCAGGAGCATTTTGAAAAGATCAACAGTTGGATATAAATGCTGAATTCCTCCGGAACGAGCCTGGCCTTGCAGTCTGCCATGTGCTGAAATATTGCCTTCGTAGTATTGTCACATCGTGCCCAGGGGCACATCAAAACCATTGCGCTTATTCTTTCGGGAAAATTGATGGCCAATTGCTGAGCGATGATACTGCCCATGGATACGCCCACAACCTTGGCAGAGGAAATCCCCAAATGGTCCAACACTTCGATACAATCCTTCGCCATCTGCAAGGAAGTGTAGGGGCCGGGTGGCTTGTCGGATTTCCCCACACCCCTATTGTCGATCAAAATGCACCTGAAGTGTTTTCCCCAATGGGCAACATGCTTATCCCAGACTTCACCGACTGCGGTGATTCCCATGATCAGTAAAAGGGGATCACCTGAACCCCTTTCTTCAAAATAAATATCAATTCCGTTGGCGTTTATGGTTGGCATGGTTTCTTATTTTAATCCGGGAACCAGGGTTTTGTGGATCCATTGTCCATCGTGGAGCGTGACAAAATCCGGATCTTCCAAAGCTTCCTTTCCTTCATCTTCACAGATAATCCAACCCTTGTAATGGATATCCTTAAGCCATTGGGTGATTCCCAAAAGATCAACTCTTCCATTTCCCATTAGGGCAAATTCCGGATTTCCATCCCAATCTTTGTAATGGACATGGTTGATCAGGGATTGATATTCTTTCATTTTCCCGAGGGGATCCATGCCCCCATTGATGATGTGTCCGACATCCGGACACCATCCCGTGGCCGAAGCATCCAAAGCGTCGAGGATCACTTGATAATCCTCCTCGGTTCGGGTGATGGAACTGTGCGGAGAATTTGGGTGAAAACTACTGATCACGCCATGATCCGCAGCTCTTCTGGAAACTGTATTCACGATATCCGTCAGGTTTTTTCTCCTTTGGACAAGGTCATGACGGCCTGTTGGAATCTGAACAGTACATAGTACTGAACCCGGAAACTTTTTGAGAAATTCAATGGCATTGTCAGCTACTTTCCGCTCTTCGTCTGTCTCCTCTTTGGCGTTCCAGTCCAATGCCAAAGCGACCGCTGCCAATTCTATACCCTGTTCCTTCAGTTTTTCCTCCAACAAGACCGGATCACTCAATTTCCCCATCCAAGAAAAAATAGGTTGGATTCCCGTAAAACCGGCCTTGGCAATGATTTCAATCATATGCCCCAACTGATCTTTGTAGGTTATCCCGTTGTTGTTCATGTACCAGGTATAAACTTCAGCTCCGAATTTGAAGGGTAATTGTTGCATCTTATTCTCCATTTAATTTCAAAAATGATTCAAACCGCTTTCCCATTTGGGGCACACCAGTAACCAATAATACATTTATTTTCAATTCTCCATCGGATGTACTTTCAGCAATTCCGCAGGGGAATAAAAACCGGTTTTCCCGGTTTCGGCAGCCCTGACAGCTTTCACCTGTTCAGGTTTGATCGGAGAAGCCTGATTGCCAAATGAATTTCGGACGTAGGTCAAAACCGCTGCCACTTCATTGTCATTCAACATTCCTCCAAACGGCGTCATGGGAACTTGTCCGGGATAGCCCTTTCCGTTCACCTCAATCGGCCCGAGAAGTCCTTTCAAGGTCAACTTGATCAACCGTTCTTCACTTCCCAACACCCAATTGGTCCCCACGATCGGTGGAAATCCCGAAGCAGGGAGACCCTTTCCATCTTCTTGGTGGCAGGTGCTGCAATATCCATCACGGGCATAAATTTCCTTTCCCATATTGTACAGTTCCAAATCGCTACCAGTCAAACTTGACAGGATATCTTCCTCTTTTTTCTGCTTTACTGAAATGCCATTGAGATGGGCCACAGCGGTTTCATGTGCATGCACCATCCATTCATCCATCGGTTTTTTCTTGGCTTCCTCTAAGATCGGCAATCCCTTTTCTTTCTCCAGCCATGAGGCCGATACGATGGCTTCCAATCTCACCCTTCCGTGATCATCCCGCACCGCTTCCATCAATAGATTTGGCTGATCGGCAACTTGGTGACCGGTATACCGCAATACTCTGACGGCAGCTGATCTTACCCGGAAATCCTTCGCCTTTAATAGTTGTTTAAGCAGGTCTTGATCTACCTTATTCAAGCCCCAACTCACCCACAAAGCTTCCAAAAGATGATGCTCATACTTGGGGTCGTTTTTATTCAAGCCAGCCTGGTAAGTTTTGATTGCCGTGAGAACATCATCGACATTTCTTCCCCTCAATTCCCTTCGGGTTCTGTATCTCGTTCTGAATTCGGGGAGCTTGAGGTTTTCCAAAAGCTCCTTGATGCTTGCCCCATCAATTTTGGCAGGTTCCACCAAAGGCCTGGACGGATAGGTTATCCGATAAACCCTTCCATGGACGTGATCCCGCAACGGATCCCTTGCATTGTGCTGCATGTGCCCGATCAGCACATTGTGCCAATCGATAAAATAAAGCGATCCATCCGGAGCAAATTCCATGTCCACCGGCCGGAAATTTCGGTCATCACCCACCACGATATCCAATCTGTGTTTGCTGGTATATCCCGTTCCATCATCGACCATGGTATGTTGTTTCATTCCCAAAAAACCAATGGTGTTGGCGATCAAAAGGTCGCCTTGAACCTCCTCTGGAAAGTGTCGGCTGGATACAAACTCCAGTCCCGAAGTCGGCCTGACCCTGTGGGCATCCTCCACGAGATTGGTGGACTTGTGGGTGGCTTCACCATATCTTGGCAACACGGATCCGGGCATCATCCAGCGGACATCTGGTCCGGAAGTCTCCGCAAAGAAGTTTTGTCCATAATCGTCAAATGCGATTCCCCAGGGATTGGGGATGGAAAGCTGGGCGGTGCGTTCCAAGTGCCTTCTGGCGGGATTGTACCGATAGAAACCGCCGTTCGTTGCGCGAACCGGACCATAGGAAGTTTCAACATTGGTGTGCAAAAACACACCTTCGCCCATATAGATGGCCCCAGATGGATCCGCTACGTAAGCACTGTGGGCATGGTGGGTATCGTGGTCATCAAATCCACTTAAAAGCGTTTCGATTTTGTCTGCCCGGTCATCGCCATCCGTGTCTGTATAGAGTTTAAGGTTGGTTCCCTGAGAAACATAAACGCCCTCCGGCGCTATTTCAAACCCGATTGGCAGATGTAATTTATCTGCAAAAACGATTTGTTTGTCCGCTTTGCCATCGCCATTGGTATCTTCCAAGATGATGATTTTGTCGTTAGGTTTTTGATCCCCTGGCTTGTAATGGGGGTAGCTTGGAATGGTGGCCACCCACAATCTGCCTTTGTTGTCAAAGGTCATTTGAACGGGATTGGCCAAATCCGGAAATTCTACTTCCGAGGCAAAAAGCTCGATTTTATAACCTTCCGGCACTTTTAACCTGTCTAAGGCATCCTGACCATACAGGTATTTTAGACTTCCGTTCTGATCGGGATTGTAATTGGTCTCTACTTTTGGCAATTCCCTGGTGGTTTTATCAGCAGCCACCAGATCCATTTTCTCCCCTTTTGAAGCCAACCAAATCGCCTCATCCCGGATGGCTGTCATCTGCCGTATTTTCTCCAATTCAGCAGGATAATTGTCCGGACCGAAAGGCGCATAGCGACGGCCAAAAACATGAACCCCATTTGGGATTTTATAGTCATTGTGCCACATCCAGTTTTTTTCCATGACCGCTTCATGGATGAGTTCCCTGTTTGCACCGGCCTGTTCTTTTGATTTCCCAAAAACCTTATCGGCCAACAAAACCGCAAATTTTTTGTAGCCAGCCTCATTGAGCTGCGACCCATCGATGGTCAAGGGCTCTTTGCTGGATTCAAACCATTTTTTTGAGGGGGAAAAGGCATCCACAAAGAGCACTTTGTTTTTTTCGGCCACTTCCTTCATCGCATGGGTATATAAGGAAAGATTTTCATTTTCCTTTTTCCCATTGGGCAAATCCATAAAGGCCGATAAATCCTCAAAAGCGATCGGGGAAACAATGGCCAGTCGGGCTGCGGATTTGCCATTGTATTTTTGTGCCAAAGTATGCTTGATAAAAGCATCCAATTCCGCTTTATAATTTCCCAACCCTTCTTCACCTTGAAAGGATTCATTGAACCCGAAAAAAGCGATGATCACATCCGCCCCATGTCTGGTAAGCCATTCGTCGGGAGATTCGAAATGCCCTTCACTCCCTGAGTTTTTTGCCAGTTCGGTTTGGAACTCCTCCGCACCCGGAAATGCCCAAGGGGATTCCCTTCCTGAATGCGGTCTAAAACCCGGTGTATTTCCCCCATCACTCATGTTGCGGATATAGAGTAAACTATCGGGATAGCGTACATGCATTTCCGTTTCAAAAAGCCCATAATCCATCATTCTGGACCCAAGATTGTTCCCGATCAAAATAAGGTGATCACCTTTTTTGACCTCTAGCGAATCCGATGGGCTGCATTGAAAGGCACTGAAGGCCATGGCTACAATACCAATGGCTCTGCTCAGCTTTTTGAAACTGAATTTGAAAGGGTTTATCATTTTGGGTAGTGGCTTGTTCATTTCTGTATTTTGGGCATGCATTTATCCACATGCAAAAAGGTCTTCAATGGATATAAGTAAGTTTTAAGACCCTTGATTTCTGCCCTCATTAATCCTGCTGGAATGAAATATTTCGTTCCAGCAGGATTTCTTTGGTTTTGCCCATCAAGGTAAAAAAAGTGCTTTGCATTCCAAAGAGCAAAAAAGCTGGTTTTGAGGATATTTCGATACTTTATTATCTTCTTGGGCAAAGAAATTGCGCTTGGAAAATCAATCCTTCAAAATTTGATTTCTTTGGATTCGCCAACGGAAATTTCTTTGCCATCTTCCGGGATCACAACTGAATTTTCGAAAATCACGCCTTCGGCAAATATGATGGAGCCTCCGGTTTGCGTGTGAATTCTACTGTTCTTGATCCTTATATTCTGTATTGCCGAAGTTTCCGCTCCTGCTATGGTGATCGCCATCTTGGATTTTTGGACCTGCAGATTGGTGATCTCTATATTTTTGAATGTGGGAATACCCAATGCTTTCGGTACCACTCGGGTCAACATCGTCTTCCAATGATCAGGAACACTGTCCACATCAAACCCTGCGGGCAATTCCGAGTAACTGTACGAAGGATTCCAGTTCAATCCGATTTCTATGGCAACCCCGACGGTATCCATCTGAATATCTCTCAGGTGAATATTTTCCACTGTCCCGCCTCTTGTCATCGCAGACTTGAAACGCAAGCCAACACCTGTTCCTTTTGCCTGCAGGTCATGGGCAACCACATGCCTGATCCCTCCCGAAGTTTCACTTCCAAAAGTGATCAAACCTCCACCTGCACGGGAAATTGAGTTTCGAATCACGACATATTCCGTAGGCCTATTCACTCTTAAACCATCTGCATCCCGACCTGATTTCAGGCAAAAGTTGTCGTCATTGCAATCGATATCACAGTTTTCGACCAAAATATAGGAGGAAGAATCAATGTCAATCCCGTCGGTACTCGGACCGTGTCCATCCAGATTGTTTCGAATTATGAGACCCTTGGCGGTGATGTTTTGGGAATACAAAATATGGACTGTCCAAAATCCGGCTTGTTTCAAGGTGAGATCCTCCAAGGTGACATCGCTGGATTCTGAAACCAAAATTGTCCTAGGCCGCTTCACATCATAATCCACAATCCACCTTAGGCCCTGCTTTTCGTATTCTTCTCTGGTTCTCCAATAGGCCTCCCAAAAGTGTTTTCCCTGTGCATGAATTACTCCTTTCCCGGTAACCGCTGCCTTTTGCTGCCCGATCACATTGATCAATGCGGCCGGCCAAACCATCTCAATTCCAGCAACCCGCGTTGGCATGTCCGGATAATCTTCGAGATTTTGGCTTCCCAACAGCGTCACCTTTTCCCCAATCCATAGGTTGACGCCTGACTTGATGAAAAGTGATCCTGTCAAATATTCTCCGGCATTGAAGGAAACTACCCCTCCACCCTGTTTGGCACAAGCGTCAATGGCGGATTGAATGGCTTTTGTGTTCATTGTCTTACCGTCAGCCACAGCACCAAAATCATTGACAAGAAAGGGCTGTTTTTGATCCGGAAAATCCTTTGCACCAACCTTATCGTACCAGTCAAACTCGTCCTTTAAGCTTCTCTCTTTTTCACCACAGGAAATCACGACCAGCGAAATCAAAGCCAACAAAAGCAATTTGGGATTCATCATTTTTTAGTTTCCATCAGGTTTGACATTGGAGGTTCTTTTGCTCAGGGGCCAATAAAAATCTTCAAACCTTCCGGGAATTTCAGGGTCATAGGGCACGATTCCGGGCTTTAAAAATTTGATCACCTCCAGATCCGTATTTTTCAAGCCTTCGACGACAGCTTTTGCCAATTCATAGGCGCCATAGGTGCTACAATGGGTATTGTCGGCAAAATCCTCCTCTTGTCCTTCGAAGGTTCCTTTGGCAAAATGGACAAAAGCCTTTTTTGAATATTCAGGTCCCCAAGATTCATACAGGACTTTGCTCATCGCATTCAAGTCGATCAGCGCAACATTTTCCTCATGTGCGACCTGCCTGACCGCTTCGGGATAATCTCCAAGCGTATTCACAATCTTTCCGTTTTGATCGAAACTCCTTCGGTGCATGGAGGTTACCAAAACCGGAATCCCTCCTTTTTGTCTTGCCGAAGCAATGTAGGATTTCAAGGTTTCCTTGTAGGTGGTAAAGGCATCTAGATGATTTCCTCCGGGTTTTTGGTCATTGTGGCCAAATTCGACAAACAGGTAATCTCCGGGTCTCATTAAATCGAGGATTTTGTCCAATCGATTTTCCCTTTGGAAAGACAAGAGACTTTCTCCGGATTCTGCGTGATTGGCGATAGCCACTTTCCCTGCTTGGAAAAAAACAGGAAACATTTGGCCCCAAGCCGCCCAAGGCTCATACGCTTGGTCCACCACGGTGCTGTTTCCTGCGAGGAAAACAGTTACCGATCTGGTATTCAGCTGAATATCAAGCCCGGTCACCCTTGGATTTTCCCCGTTGAATTCGATTGTCAACTTGTCATCCCAGTGGAGATAGTCCAGCTCCCTTTCCTTCAATTTCACACGCTCCCCGGTATTCCCAATTTCAGGTTGCCTTATATTGACCGTGAAAGTCAAGGCCTTTATTTCCCCGTAAGCAGTTTCGGTTTCCTCCAGCATCAAGCGTCTGCATTCGGCCCGGATAGTGGTGGCAGATTTCCCCTGCAAATCACCGAGATAAACCGTTACATCATAATTTCCTTCGGGCAAATCCACCGAAAAATAAAATGGATCTAAGCTGGAGACGCCATCGATAACAAGCGGGTCGCCCTCCAAATTTTCGATCCCGATCAAATCAGTTCCTCCCAAAAACCCAAAGCCCTTTTCTGCAGCATAGATATCCCAGGGTTGAACGGCTTCATAACCTGCCTGCACTTCCCCGGTCCCGAAATCAAATTTCCATTCGGTCTTTTGGTTCCCTTCCTGCGCCAAAGTAATCTGGGGAAGGAAATACCAAAGAAAAATCAGTGCTTTGAATATTGGGCCATATCGCTTTAGAACACGCTTCATTTTATTTTCTCAACAATTGGAGGGAGCTGTCATTGATCTCAAAATCATTGTTTTGGAGCAAACGGATCACTTCCGCTCCTGCTGCGATGACGGGACCATAACCATGGGCTGCAAATTTATTGATTGGCCTGTGGTAATAAAATGCGGGATCAAAGGCCATTCCTGTTCCGACACAAGTTCCTTCCACCTGCCCAGTATTGTTTACCATCGTGGCCACGGCATTCCATGCGAGAAGTGTCATCGGTGCATGCGCCAGACCATCAATCCATCCTTCATTGATCGATTTTGCGATGCAATAGGCATATATGGCGGTAGCGGAGGTTTCGAGATAACTGTCATTTTTATCCAGCAACTGATGCCAAAATCCGGAGCCGGATTGTAAAGCGGCTAGACCTCTTATGTGTTTTTTTAATAAATCCATGACCATTGGCCTTCCTGGATGGTCTTTCGGCAAGACGCTCAACACTTCCACCTTGGTGAGCAATGCCCAACCATTGGCTCTCGCCCAATGAAATTCGGGATGGACATCCATATCCTCTACCCAACCATGCATATAAAGACCATTTTTTTCATTGAACATTCTTTTCGAAAACAATTCGATTTGCTTGACCGCTGCATCGTAATATTTCGTTTCCCCTGTCAGTTTCCCCATTTGAACAATGGCAGGAACACTCATGTAAAGATCATCCAGCCAAAGCGTATTTTTCAAGGGCCTGTTTCTCGCCAAGGTTCCATCATTGAGTCTAAATTCTTTCTCCATGATATAGGTCATGAAATTGTCCACAATGGGTCGGATATCGGCATCCGATCCTGCCGCTTGGGTTTTGATGAAAGCCGCACAAAGTGCCCCTGCATCATCCAAAGCTCCAGGATGGAGAATGGAGTGCAGTGCGTTTTTTTGTTCTGAAAGTGCTTTGAAATGGGGATACAGGTCAGCGATGAATTTCACGCGGTCCTTGGTGTAGTCGGTGTATTTGGCGTCTCCGGTGATTTCACCGGCTGCCAACATCGCAGAATAGGTCACGCCCCACTCGTAGCTCAGCAGTCTGAAATCCCCGGGTTTCAAGAGGCTATTGGCATTCACTTTAGAAAAATCCGTGATTTCCTTCTGAGTGGTTTTGTCGATAACAGTTGTCGGGGTGACTGCCGTCAAATAATCCCTCACTCGATCGATCACTCCTTTTACCTCTTCCTTTTTGACCATTCCATAAGGAACGGGATAATCAGGTTGGAGCAAATGGAGCGGGGTATTGCTGTCTGTCATTTGCTTGCCGGTCTGGGCATATCCGGAAAATGACACCAACATTGAAAACAAAAAAGCGGCACAGGTTTTCTGGATGGTCAAGAAAGGAATATTCATAGGGATTCGTTTTGAGATGCCTTTTAATGAAATGTCTTCAATGGAAGGTTTGCGCATTTGGTGTATTGATCGTTTAATCTTCAGAAAACATGATTCTTTTATTTGAAACAATGTAAATCTCGATTGAATAACCGATAAAGTTAAAGTGCTATTTATGCAATGCAATCCTGTGGTATCATGTTTTTTGACGAAGTTGACAAATTAAGCCCTTTTTATGTCGGGTTTAAACCTGTTTTAAAAATCACCGAATCCATTCCAACCTGTAATTTCTTAACAATCATTCTTTGTTTACGGTTTTTGATTTCACCACATCGGCGCTACGCCTTCTTCTTCAAATAGCCTGATTTTCTTGAAGTTTCAACCCATCAGGAAACTTCATGCGTATTTCGCGTGACAGATGGGGCAGGATAGGAAGACAAGGACTAAAAAAACCATCCCCTCAGCAAAGGAATGGTTTTCAAAATTAATAACCCTATATCAATCTTCACTATGAGAATTTATATTCAATGAATTGCAATTGGGCAAAAACTATTTTTTTGCCATCGATTCCTTCAATTTAAACACTTCAATCCCCGCGTCAATAACAGAACCGACCCCATGCTTTTCATTTGCCTTGGCTGGTCTTGTATAATAAAAAACCAAGTCGTCGCTGATTCCGGTGCCTACGCAAATGTCCTTCACTTGTCCATCTTCGGTGATCATGATTTTCTTCAATCCTTCCCAACCCCTCAGGGCCACAGGAGCAAATTTCTTGTCTATCCAACCTTCATTGATGGCTTTTGCAAACCCCTGTACAAACATCGCTGATGCGGAGGTTTCCTGATAAGAATCGTTTTTGTCCAATAATTGTCTCCAAAGTCCATCGCTGTCCTGATACCGCGAAAGTCCAATCAATTGTTTTTCTAGGTTTTTTCTGACTTTCTCTTTGCCTGGGTATCCTTCCGGCAATCTTTCCAAAAGATGCACCTGCGCCAACACCAACCATCCATTGCTTCTTGCCCAATGGGCTACTCCATTTTCTTCGGTATCACTGTAATAGCAATGATAATAAAGCCCATTTGAAGCATTCCACAAATACTTGTCAAAATTCAAAATCTGCAAGATGGCATCGTCGAAGTATTTGTTTTCTCCGGTATAAACAGCCAATCTGGACAAGAAAGGGACGCTCATATACAAGTCATCCGCCCACAAAGTCATCTCCTGTGGAAATGTCCGCACCAAAGTCTGGTCATACAGCCGCACCTGGCCTTTTGACATTCTTTCGGCTCCATTCACGATGTAGTCCTTATAGTCCTGCCTGTCCACTTGCGCCATCACTTCCAACATACTGGCTGAAATAGCGCCAAAATCATCCAGTTCCAGCATCGTCCACAACTGTCCCAAGGGATAGCGGTGGTGCGGTCGGTCATTCTTAAACCTGTTTTGAAAAAATTTATAATTGTCAAATCCAAAGGCGATATGGTTTTTGGCAAAATCAAAATATTGCTGCTCACCAGTGTGCTTGGCAAGATGCATCATCGCAAGATTGATAACTCCGTTCGTGTAATGCCATTCCCCATATTTGGAGGCAAAACCTACTTCGAGATCCTTTGGGATGGTTTTGAAATCCTTAAACGCCTTTCCTTTTTCGTCCTTAAAGCCAAGTACCGTTTCGCTGAGAATGAAATCCGCCACTTTTCGGACCACTGCCTCATCTTCTTGAATAGATTGCTGTGCAAAAATCGGAGCCCCTAAAAAACAAAGGATGAGAAATATGCTGAATGTCTTTTTGTTCTTGTACATAAAATCAAAAGGTAAAATTGGTTTTATCGGGTTGAGTGCCGCAATAGAAGAATTGGAATGTACAAATCGGGTCCAAATGGGAATAGTTTATTTTGATTGTGATAAAAGTAACTTCCGGATTTTTATGGCCTGTCCTGTACTATCCCGAATTCATATAAAATCTTCCAGAAAGGGTTTCCAAAAAACACATGAATGGCAAATCAGTAAATGAACTCAGTAGGCTACAAAAGGACAAAGTCAAGATTTTCACAGTCAAAAAACCCAAAGTTTAGGTTTAAAAAAACACCTTTCAATCCGTAGTATGCATCACCAGTTCTATTCCAGCCAGAAAATAACGAATAAGCAGTCATCGCATACTGTTTTTGACTTCACCACATCGGCGCTTTGTTTTATTCTCCAAATAGTCTGATTTACATGCAATTAAAAGCCATCAGGAAACCATCGCATATTTCGGTTCAACTGTGCTGGACTATCCTGCAAAAAACTTTTAGTGAATAGAAAAAGCTTGCCAATACCGGATCATTGGCTTATCCTTACTTTTCAAAATCCAGAATATGTCAAAAACGAATTTCATTTTCACCTTTCTATTTCTCCTGTTCCTTCACCAAGAAAGCGCTGCCCAAACCAGCGATTCGGAGGTCTATCTCTTTTCCTACTTTACAGGAAATGGTGAGGATGGTCTGCATTATGCCTACAGTCTGGATGGCTACCAATGGGAAGTTTTGGGAGGTGGCGGTTCCTATCTAATACCGACAGCCGGAGGAGATAAATTGATGCGGGATCCCTGCATCATTAAGGGTGGCGATGGGTTGTACCATATGGTTTGGACCGTGAGTTGGAATGAAAAAGGTCTGGGGTACGCCTCCTCCCCTGATCTGATCCATTGGTCAAGGCAAAAATTCCTACCGGTCATGGAACATGAAGCCAATGCCAGGAATACCTGGGCACCGGAAATCTTCTACGATGCCAAAGAGGATACATACATGATCTTCTGGTCCACCACCATCCGCGGGCGCTATCCAGAAACCCAATCCGATGCGGAAGACGCCTACAACCACCGCAAGTATTTCACAACAACAAAAGACTTCAAATCCTTCAGCCCTACGGCACTATTGTATGAGCCCGGTTTCAACGTTATCGATGGCACCATCATCAAGGAAGGTGGCGAATACCTGATGTTTGTGAAGGACGAAACACGCGAGCCTGCACAAAAAAACATTCGCATCACCAAGAGCAAAACGTTAACTTCTGGCTATTCTCCAGCCGGAACGCCCATCACAGGGAACTACTGGGCGGAAGGTCCTACCGTCACCAAAGTCGGTGATCACTGGGTAGTCTATTTTGACAAATACATCGAAAAAAACATGGGTGCCGTCGCATCAAAAGACTTGGTCAACTGGACCGATGTTTCTGACAAAGTCAAATTCCCAAAAGGAACGCGGCATGGAACCGTCCTTAAAATCTCGAAGGCTGAATTAAATGCCCTGAAAGAAGCATTGCTTTAACCCCTGTTATGCAATGCTATTTCAGCCTGAAATCGCCTAACAATCAGTATTTGTCTACAATTTTTGAATGCACCATATTGGTAATATGCGCAATTCTCCAAACGGTCTGATTTTCTTGCAGTTTCAACCCCATCATTGGGAATCCCTATTCATATTTCGGGTTTAATGGGAGTATTTCAAAATCAGCACTTAAAATTCAACAACCTGTACCTACAAGAGAAACAAATGAAAAACAGTATCGCTTTCCGAATGAAAATATTTCCTGGAGCTGAAATCGAATATGAAAAAAGGCACCGGGAAATCTGGCCGGAACTTGTGGTTTTGCTAAAGGAAAGTGGAATAGAAAATTATTCGATTTTTTTGGACAAAGAAACCTCCACGCTCTTTGCGATTCAGGAAAATACGGGGAAAACCAGTTCCCAAGATCTGGGAAACAATCCTGTCGTCCAACGTTGGTGGGCATATATGGCCGATCTCATGGAAACCAACCCCGACAATTCCCCGGTTTCGGTTCCTTTGAAGGAGGTATTCAAATTGGAATAAATACACTCTTTTTTTTAATTGCAAAAACTGATTTTCGAAAACCTGAAAATCTAATTTGTTTCAAAAGGGATCAAACCCGAATTGCCGTTTTAAACGATTTTCCAAATGACCTATCAGTTCCTTAAATCCATTGCCGCCGTGACCATTTTCCCGGTTTTTTTCTGCTGCCATACCCAATCTGCACAAGAGGACCTGCCGCTGGACCAATGGCCAGAAATCACCAAAGAGGCCAAACCCTGGACCCGCTGGTGGTGGATGGGAAACGCCGTGGATAAGGAAAACATTGAAATCCTTTTGGAAACTTACGAGGAAGCAGGCCTTGGAGGAGTGGAAATCGCCCCGATATATGGCGCCAAGGGTTTTGAAGACAGGTATCTGGATTTTCTTTCCGAAGAATGGTTGACAGCCTTGGAAACCACCGTTCAAAAAGCCCAGCAATTGGGCCTGGGCGTGGACATGACCCAGGGAACCGGATGGCCGTTTGGTGGGCCGCATGTCAGTCCAGAATTTGCCGCGTCCCGGATCGCCATCCAAGATTATGAAGTCGGTGGTAATCCAATCCGGATTCAATACAAAAAAAGGGATGAAAGAGAGTTGGATGCCAAGCTGCTTGCCCTATTGGCCTACGGAGAAAATGGATCGGCCGAAAACATCACTGACAAAATCGACAAAAACGGGAATCTGAAGGCATCATTTCCAGAAAAAACCCAAATCAAAGCCGTTTTTCTGGCCAAAACCGGTCAAATGGTGAAAAGGGCGGCTCCTGGCGGAGCAGGATTGACGCTTGACCATTATTCTGAAGCTGCCGTGGATGTCTATTTGGCACATTTTGAAAAAGCATTTGGGGAAAAATATCCCGCTTTCCGGTCCTTTTACAACGATAGTTTTGAATTGTACGGTGCGGATTTTACGGAAACCTTTTTTGAGGAGTTCGAAAAAAGAAGAGGCTATAACCTGAAAAATCACCTCCATGAATTGCTGGGAAACGAAGGGACTGAAACGTCTATCCGGATCAAATCGGACTACAGAGAAACATTGAATGCGCTTCTGTTGGACAATTTCACCAAAAAATGGACAGATTGGGCACATTCCAAAGGCAAACTGACCAAAAACCAAGCCCATGGTTCTCCCGGCAACCTGCTCGACCTGTATGGTACAGTCGACATTCCCGAAGCGGAAACATTTGGCTCCAGCTATTTCCCCATCCCAGGATTGCGCAGGGACAGCGCGGATATCCGAAATGTCGATCCAGATCCCATTATGCTCAAATTCGCCTCCTCGGCTGCACATTTAACAGGTAAAAAACTGGTGTCTAGCGAAACCTTTACCTGGCTGGGTGAACATTTCAAATCCTCATTTTCCCAGATGAAACCTGAAGTTGATCAGGCCTTTTTGGCGGGTGTCAACCATATTTTTTATCACGGAGTCACCTATAGCCCAAAAGATGTCCCTTTTCCGGGCTGGCTGTTTTACGCCTCGCTTAACCTGACCCAACACAACAGCCTATGGCCGCATTTCCGGGAATTCAACGCTTACATTGCACGGACACAATCCGTATTGCAACTGGGGAAAGCCGACAATGAATTGCTGGTGTATTGGCCGGTGTATGATGTCTGGGCAAATCCAAAGGGAATGCTGGACTTGATCACCGTACACGGTATCGATGAATGGCTGCATCCCACTGCTTTTTATCAGGAATCCAAGGCATTGATCGAAAAGGGCTATTCTCTTGATTTCATCTCAGATGACATGATTGCGAATTCCAAAGCCAAAGAAGGAAACATATTGCCCCATCCAGACGCCTTTCCAGCAAAAGCCCTATTGATTCCCAGAATGGAATTTATGCCAATAAAAACCTTGGAAAATATCCTCCAACTGGCCAGTGAAGGTGCAACAGTCATCTTTCAAGCAAAACCGATGGATGCGCCGGGATTACAGGCCTTGGGAAATGGAAAAAATCAAATCAATGAAATTTGGGCAAAATTGGATTTGAATGATTTTGGCACAACAAAAACCTGGGGTAAAGGGAAGGTGATCCTTTCCAACGATTTCTCCAAAACATTGGAAAATGAAGGGATCCGTCGGGAAGAATTGGTGGACAGCGGTTTGAAATTTATCCGAAGATCCACCGACACAGAAACCTATTATTTTCTGGTCAACCACAGCCCGGAGACAGTTGACAGACAAATACCGCTTTCCATTTCGGCCAAAAGCCTAATCCTGATGGATCCACTCACGGGTAAAATCGGTCTTGCAAAAAGCGATAACCAAGGGAATCAGACAAGGGTTCGGATCAGATTGGCGCCCGGTGAATCGATGGTCCTCAGGGCGACCAATAAGCCGGCACAGAAAATCTCCAACTGGATATATGCCACTTCGCTTACCAATTCCTTTGAAATCCCCGGGCCTTGGAAATTGGCCTTTGACCCAAAAGGCGGCCCAGAAACCCCTAAAGCCACAGAAATTCCAAAAATCGTCCCCTGGACCACATTGGAAGATCCTTTGGCTTCCTTCTATTCAGGTTTGGGCACCTATAGTAGCCACTTTGAATTCCATCCGGAATCTGGACAGCAGCACGTTTTGGTTTTCGATAATATCCATGAAAGTGCAAAAGTCTGGATCAACGACCGATATGCAGGACAGGTCTGGAGCCTACCCTTCAAATTGGACATCAGCGAATTCCTCCAGCCCGGCAGAAACAGCATCCGGATTGAAGTCGCCAATCTGATGGCCAACCATATCCGGTATTTGGACCAACAGGAAATCCCCTGGAGAAACTACCATGAAATCAACTTTGTCAATATCGACTACAAATCCTTTGATGCCTCAGATTGGAAAGTGATGCCTTCGGGAATTTCGGGGCCAGTGAAAATCATATCCCATACGTTGGAATAAAGGGAAAAGGACAATCGATTGCATTTTCGTTTCGATCCATCGAAGAAATTTTAATTTCTTTCAAAAGTAAATTACAGGATACTCCAGCACAGTGAAAAAGAAACAATCTGTTTGATTCTTCAAATCAATCTCCCATTCAATTCAAATAATTCTTTAATTTACAAAATATCCAAATTTTATTTTTTAGCCGAATAAAATTCGATGCCAAAAAGAATAAAAAACTGTCCTGTCATTCATAAAATAACTCCGGATTTCTGTTTTTAGGTCACGATTTTCAATTATATTGGTTTCGATTGTTCACACAATTAAACCCACTATGATCGCACTCGACACTTTACTCAGGATTGACCCCGACTCTAGAATCCCAAAATACCAGCAAATCATTAATTCAATAGTTGAAGATATCGATCGCGGGTATTTAACCGTAGGTGAAAAAATTCCCTCGATCAATGAAATCAGCGAGGAATTTTATCTGTCCCGAGACACGGTAGAGAAAGCTTACAACCATCTCAAAAAACAAAAAATCATCCTCTCGGTCAGAGGTAAAGGGTATTATGTTGCCCGGAATATTTCCCATTCGCAGGTGAAGGTTCTTTTTTTACTCAATAAACTGAGTAATTATAAACTGAAAATTTACAACTCTTTTCTGAACAGCCTCGGTTCCTTAGGTAAAGTCGATCTTCACATTTACCATTGTGACCCTAAAGTATTGTTGACTATTCTGGAGGAAAACAAAGGAGACTACGATTACTATGTTGTGATGCCTCATTTCAAAGACGACAAACTCAAACACCACAATGAAAATGAGATCATAATTGAAGCCCTCCGGCAAATCCCATCTGAAAAACTGATTATCATGGACAATTACCTCACCTCCTTAGGGGATGAAGTTGCCTCGATTTATCAGGATTTCAAATCGGATATCTACCATGCATTAAAAGAAGGGATTGCCAGATTGAGGAAATACGAAAAACTGATCTTGGTCTATCCCGACGATGTGCTTTATCCATATCCCAAAGAAATAAAAATGGGGTTCCAGAAATTCTGCACGAATTACGGGTTTGACTTTGAAGTCATCCAGACGATTTACCCGGACATGGAACTTGAGGCGTATGACGCCTTCATTATCATCGAAGAGAACGATCTGGTTTGCCTGATCAAACAAATCAGAGAGCAACATTTTCAAATGGGCCAGGACATCGGGGTTATTTCCTACAATGACACCCCACTGAAAGAACTTTTGGGAATCACGGTGATGTCCACGGATTTTAAGGTAATGGGAGAAACGGCAGCCTACATGATCAAAAAACGAAAAAAAGAGGTGGTGAAAAATGTTTTCAATTTCATCGACAGAGGATCGGTATAACTTGAATCCCCCATTGTCTTCAGACAGATACGTTCAGGACACTTTGATGCATCATGCGTCATAATTTGTCTTTCAAACAAACCCGGATTAATCCCAATGCAAAAGAAGAATAGCCTGAAGGAACAGTTGGACGCCATCAATGAGTATGAGCGTCAGCCCATTCCGAAAAATAAACTTAAAAGCTGGGGGAGTTTCATAGGGATTTATGCCGGAGAACATACCGCAGGAACCGAATTTGTCCTTGGACCTCTTTTTGTCGCACACGGCGCGAGCGCAATGGACTTGGTCACGGGTCTTTTGGTCGGGAATATCCTGGCGGTCTTGAGCTGGGCATTTTTCACGGGAAAGATCTCTGTGAAAACACGACTCACCCTTTATTACCAACTGGAAAAAATCGCAGGAAGCAAATTTTCTCTGGTGTACAATCTGGTGAATGCAGGCCTCTTCTGCTTTTTGGCCGGCGCGATGATCGCTGTTTCCGCCACAGCCGTGGGGATTCCCTTCAACATCGCCATGCCCACCCTGACGGACATTCTCCCAAACAGTCTCGGCTGGGTAGTGACCGTATTTGCGATTGGCGCCATCACCACGGTTGTGGCCATGTTTGGCTTTAATCAAGTTTCTAAGTTTGCCAATATTGCAGCGCCGTGGATGATCATGATCTTTATCGCTGCAGCAGTGGGCGTATTGCCTCGATTGGGCATCAATTCCCTTGCAGATTTCTGGCCTGTGGCAGAAAGTAAAATATGGACAGGTATTCCCCTGGAAGGCCAAAGCAAATTCACATTCTGGCATGTCATGTTCTTTGCATGGTTTTGCAACATGGCCATGCACATCGGGATGGCAGATATGTCCTTGTTGAGATATGCAAAAAAATGGCAATATGGCTTTTCTTCTGCCTCAGGAGTGTTCCTCGGACATTATATTGCCTGGATAGCATCGGGAATTCTCTATTCACTTTTCTTGATTGAATCCAACAACAGCCTGACTTTTGCGCCGGGACCGATTGCCTATGAAGCCGCTGGTATTGCCGGTGCAATTTGCGTAGTGATTGCTGGATGGACCACTGCCAATCCCACTTTATACAGAGCGGGTCTGGCCATCCAATCCATCAATCCAAAATGGAAAACATGGAAGGTGACGCTTTTTGTGGGTTTGATCACGACCATTGCCGCCTGTTTCCCAGCGCTCGTCATGAGATTGTTGGAGTTTGTCGCCCTCTATGGCTTGATCTTAATGCCCTTGGGAGCCGTGATTTTCATTGATGTCTATGTATTGGAAAAAATGGGCTTGAAGAGCAATTATGCGGAGCTAAGGAACAGTAAATTCAATCCTGCTGTCGCCATTACCTGGGCCATCACACTGATTGTCTGTGTCTTTCTCAATATATTTGGAGGCATTGAAATCTTCTTCTTGGGACTTCCGGGATGGTTTATAGCGGTCTTGGTATATGTGGTCAGCAGCAAATTGATCCAAAAACCGCTCCCTACAGGCATAAAAAGCCAATCAAAACCTAGCACCATTTTATCCAACTGAAACTATGCCTCTTCTCTTTAAAATACTCTCATTTATTGCCCTGACCATGACCCTGATCCCTTCATTTTTGGTTTTTCAGGGCATAATCGAACCCAGCCTGTCCAAGACCCTGATGTTTATCGGGACCGTTTTGTGGTTTCTGACCGCTCCCAGATGGCTCAATAAATCACAAGAGGAGACTTTGGAAGAATAAAAGAACACAGACCAATGGATATGAAAAAACAGCTTATTCTCTTGCTCATGGCACTTTCTCCACTTCTTGTTTTGGGTCAAAAAGTGGAAACACTTGCCCTATATCCCAATGAAGCCCCTTTTACCAAAAATCTGATCTCCGAAGATCAAATCGGTGAGGGTGGAAGAATCCAAAAAGTGGCCCTGCCCGAACTGACGGTCTATCATCCCGATCCAGAAAAAGCGACGGGGAAAGCCATTCTTATTTGCCCAGGTGGTGGCTACTACATTATCGCCATCCAGCATGAAGGCCATCAGATCGCAAAGTGGTACAGTGACAATGGAATCTTGGCAGTGGTGCTGAAATACAGGTTGCCGGATCCCGAATTGTTGCACGAACACTGGAATGTCCCGCTGGAAGATGCCAAAGCAACCATTAAAAAGATGAGGGCAAATGCAAAAAACTGGAGAATCGATGACAAAAAGGTGGGTGTATTGGGCTTTTCCGCTGGAGGACACTTGGCGGCATCGCTGTCTGTCCATGGAAAACCCAATGTGGACCAGAAGGAAAACGAAAGACCTGATTTCAGCATCTTGATTTATCCGGTCATCAGTATGGATACCGCCATCACACATCAGGGTTCGAGAAAAACCCTTTTGGGTGAAAAATTAGATTCTCCGTTGGAGGATTTTTATTCAACCGAAAAACAAATTGACTCCGACAGCCCACCCGCATTTTTGGTGCACTCCTGGGATGACAAAGCTGTCCCTGTAGAAAACTCCATTCGATATGCCAAAAACCTGAATAAATACGGTGTAAAAACAGAACTCCACCTTTTCGAAAAAGGAGGACACGGATATGGAAAAGGAAATCATGACATCCATGGCAATGCAGCCTCATGGATGGAATTGAGCATGAAATGGATCAATGATCTCCCCATTTTGAAATCGATTCCGAAAAATTGATGTTTCCACTCCCCCATCCATTTTTGCACAAATCCTTTCTTTTCACAATAAAAAAAGAGAATTTCCTGAAAATCAATAATATTGAAATCAATGAAAAAATGAAAAAAACTCAGTTCCATTCCTTCTTACTTTGTCTTGGAAACCAAATATATCAGTACAGAACAGGACAGTAAAAAATTAACAATTGTATAATTTCGTAGTATCATTAGACCTTTTAAATTATGGCAGTTTTGAACAAAACCTATAACCATGTCTCTTACCTATGGGACGACGAAAAAGCAAATTCTCTGGGCGACGATCAAGTTGCCCTTTTGATATACAGATCCAACATCCTGGGCGCAGACCTTAGGATAACCAATTATGGTGGCGGAAACACCAGCTGCAAAACCATTGAAAAAGATCCCCTATCGGGTCAGGACGTGGAAATCATGTGGGTGAAAGGCTCCGGTGGCGACATCGGCACCTTGACAAAATCCGGTTTGGCGGGGCTCTATGTGGACAAACTCAGGGCACTGAAAAACATCTATAGAGGCATCGAATTTGAAGATGAAATGGTAGGCCTTTTTTATCATTGCATCTATGACTTGGACTCCAAGGCACCTTCCATTGACACGCCTTTGCATTCTTTCTTGCCCTTCAAGCATATTGACCACCTTCATCCAGACGCAGCCATCGCAATTGCTGCCTCTAAAGAAGGAGAAAAAATCACCCAAGAACTTTTTGATGGCCAGATCGCCTGGGTACCTTGGCAAAAACCGGGTTTCGATCTTGGCCTCCAATTGAAAGCCGCATTGGATGAAAATCCGGGAATCCGAGGCATCATGTTGGGTGGCCACGGTTTGTTCACCTGGGGAGACACCGCCCATGAGTGCTATGTCAACAGCCTCGAAGTCATTGAAAAAGCTTCCACTTATCTGGAAGAAAATTACGGTAAAAAAAGACCGGTTTTCGGAGGACAGAAAATCGATTCGCTTGACCCCGAAAAAAGAAAAGATCAAGCCGCGGCCATCGCCCCTTTGTTGAGGGGTTTGGCATCGAGCTACAAAAGGATGATCGGAACGTTCAGTGATTCTGAAACCGTCCTGCAATTTATCAACTCCAATGACCTTGACAAACTCGCTCCTTTGGGAACCAGCTGCCCGGATCATTTCCTGAGAACCAAAATCAGACCTTTGGTGCTGGACATTTCTGCCGACCACGATTTGACAGATCTCAGTTCCCTGAAATTGCACATCGGCAAACTCTTCGATGATTACAGATTGTCTTATCAGGAATACTACGAAACACACAAAAGAGACAATAGCCCTGCCATTCGGGATGCTAATCCAGTCATCATCCTTTGGCCGGGAGTGGGCTTGTTTTCCTATGCCAAGGACAAACAGACTTCACGGGTTGCGAGCGAGTTCTACATCAATGCAATCAATGTGATGCGCGGGGCAGAGGCCGTTTCCGAGTATGTTCCTTTGCCTTTGCAAGAGGCATTTGACATCGAATACTGGTTGCTTGAAGAAGCAAAACTGCAGAGAATGCCGAAAGAAAAACCCATGTCCAGAAAAGTGGCTTTGATCACCGGAAGCGCAGGCGGAATAGGGAAAGCCATCGCAGACAAATTGGCTGCCGAAGGTGCTTGTGTGGTTTTGACCGATTTGGATGCGGACAGGCTGAAAGAATCCGTGAAGGATTTCGGCAAAGACACCGCCATTCAGGCTCCATTGAATGTCTTGGACCAAAGCTCCATCGCCTCTGCATTCAAAGCTGCAAATTTAGCTTTTGGAGGAGTCGATATCGTCATCAATTGTGCGGGTCTGGCGATCAGCAAGCCATTGCCGGAAACCTCTGAAGCCGACTGGGATCTTCTCAACGATGTCCTTGTCAAAGGACAATTCTTGGTTTCCAAGGAAGGGGTAAAAATCCTCCGTGCCCAGGCATTGGGCGGGGACATCATCAACATCGCCAGCAAAAACGCCTTGGTTTCCGGACCTAACAATGTGGGCTATGGTACTGCCAAAGCCGCTCAGGTACATATGTCCAGATTGCTGGCAGCCGAATTGGGCCCTGACAAAATCCGGGTGAACGTGGTCAACCCAGATGCCGTAATCGAAGGATCCAAAATCTGGGAAGGCACATGGGCAGCCGGAAGAGCGAAAGCCTACGGGATTTCAGTCGAAGAATTGCCTGGACATTATGCCAAGAGGACCTTGCTCAATGAAATCATCTCCACCGAAGACATCGCCAATGGTGTGTTTGCCTTTGTGGGAGGCTCACTTTCCAAAAGCACCGGAAATATACTCAATGTGGATGGCGGAGTCGCCGCCGCATTTGTAAGATAATCGCTCAAATCCTTAAACCTCCATACCGGAAGACCTTCCAGGTTCAAACACATTTCCAATTTGAAATCGTTTGATTCAAACCCCTGGAAGGTTTTTTTCTAAGTCCTTGGACCGAACTGATCAGAAAACCGGATAGAAGACAGCTTTAATTTAACCCGCTGGCCAAAAATGCGGATAGTTACCATTGGACTAAACCATTTTCAGGAAGTCCTGCAGGGAATCACAAACAATAAAACCAAAAATGAAAATAAGCTCCGACCACATACAGGATTACAATGCCCCCTTGGAAAAGGAGCAAAAAAGACAGTTTGATTTTTTGGCCGAAAGCCTGGAAAAAAAGGGATTGAACGTCCCTTCCCTCCTTCAAAAGATCCAGGATTTACAGATCGCCATTCCCAGTTGGGCTTTGGGGACTGGAGGCACCCGTTTTGGGAGATTTTCAGGAGGAGGAGAACCTGCCACCCTGACCCAAAAAATCCAGGATGTAGGCATTATCCATGCACTGAACAAATCCAGCAATGCAGTCTCCCTGCACATTCCCTGGGATATTCCGGAAGATTACGAAGCGATAAAGGCAGTGGCGCAGTCGGTTGGGATCGGCTTCGACGCCGTGAATTCGAACACCTTCCAGGACCAAACCGGACAATCCCAATCCTACAAATTTGGCTCCCTTGCCAATGACACGCTGGCAGTTCGGGAACTTGCCGTCCAGCACAATCTCGAAGTGATCGAAATCGGAAAAAAGCTGGGCTCAAAAGCACTCACCGTTTGGCTTGCCGACGGCAGCAGTTTCCCCGGCCAAAACAGTTTCAGAAAATCACTGGACAACACCTTTCAATCCCTCCGCGAAATCTACAAAGGCTTGCCGGAAGACTGGAAAATGCTGGTCGAATACAAACCTTACGAGCCCAATTTCTACAGTACCGTGATCCAGGACTGGGGAACTTCTTTTCTCTTGGCAAATAAACTGGGGCCAAAGGCATTTACCTTGGTGGACCTTGGCCATCATCTGCCCAATACCAATATTGAACAGATCGTGTCCACTTTGATGACCGAAGGGAAACTGGGTGGATTTCATTTCAATGATTCCAAGTATGGCGACGATGACCTCACCGTAGGAAGCATCAAACCTTATCAGCTGTTTTTGATTTTCACGGAATTGGTTGCTGGATTTACGGAAACCCAAAACCCCAATCCAGCCTGGATGATCGATGCGAGCCACAACCTGAAAGATCCCATGGAGGATTTACTCCAGTCGGTACAAGCGATCAAAATGTCATTTACCCAAGCTTTGTTGGTGGACAATGAACAACTGAAATCCGCACAGGAAAACCATGATGTCGCCGCAGCACAGGAAATCCTACAGGATGCCTTCCGCACGGATGTACGCCCCTTGGTGAACGAGGCCATCCGACAATCCGGTGGCGCCATCAACGCGCTGGAAGCTTACCGAAAATTGGGCATCCGCGAGCAGCTGATCAAAGAAAGGGGATCCAAAACCAAAGCCACGGGCTTGTAACATGGGAAAAACCAAAGTCACCGCCATTTTTGATATCGGGAAGACGAACAAGAAATTCTTTCTCTTCGATGAAAACCTGAAGGAAGTCTACCGGGTCTATCACCGTCTGGAATATGAAACTGACGAAGATGGTGATCCCTGTGAACCTTTGGAAACCCTGACTTCCTGGGTCAAGGAAACTTTGGAACATGCCCTTTCCCTACCTGAGTTTTTGATCCAAAAACTGAATTTTAGTGCATACGGTGCCTCCTTGGTTCACCTGGACGAAAGTGGCAAAACCGTCGCCCCTTTGTACAATTATCTGAAAGAATTTCCCGAGGATTTATTGGCGGAATTTTACAGAAAATACGGGGGGAAACAAGCCTTTTGTACCGCCACCTCCTCCCCTTCTCTCGGAATGCTGAATTCCGGCCTGCAACTGTATTGGCTCAAATACCGGAAACCGGAAATTTTCGGGAAAATACGGCATTCTCTCCATCTCCCCCAGTATTTCAGCTATTTGTTTACCGGGAAAGCAATCTCGGATTATACCAGCATTGGTTGTCATACAGCGCTTTGGGATTTTTCGAAAAACGATTACCACCATTGGCTGAAGGAAGAGGAAATCTTGAAAGTCCTGCCCGAAGTGGTGAAAACGACACACACCTATTCGATCGAGATGGCGAATCATCCCGTCACCGTTGGCGTGGGCGTGCACGATTCCTCCGCTGCCCTTATTCCCTATTTAAAAAGCAATGATGAACCCTTTATCCTTATTTCCACCGGAACCTGGGCGATCAGTATCAATCCTTTCAATTCGTCAGCCCTCACCCTGGAAGAACTCAAGCAGGATTGCCTCCATTTTATCGGCATGAATGGACAAGCCATTAAAATCAGCAGGTTGTTTATCGGGGAAGAACACAAGGTGCAAATCGAATGGCTTTATGCGCATTTTGGTTTGGAAAAAGGATATTACAAGGAGCTTTCCTTTGACAAAAACCTCTATCAAAAAGCAAAATCCCATCCGGGGAAAAGGTTTAAGTTTGCCTATCTCAAACCCGAGCTATTCGACATCAGCCAAGCAAGCCAAACCCAATTGGAAACTTTCGGTGATTTTGAAGAGGCGTATTATTGCTTTTTACACGAACTCACCGATCTCCAGGTCGTTTCGCTGAATCTCGTCCTCAAAGGCTCCGATGTCAAAAAACTTTTCATCGATGGCGGCTTCAATGCAAATGAAATTTTTGTGGAAATGCTGCGGGACAAGCTCCCCGAAATCATGATAGAAACCACAGATTTTGCTTTGGGATCGGCACAAGGGGCGGCGATGTTGGTGGACGAAAAGGGAATAGAATTTTAGGAAGAAATTTTCCTGAAATGGATATTCTCTTTTATGCATGTATATGTTTTTAAACCGTATCGCCAAACGGTAAAACAACTTATTTATCTGCAAGTTTATTTGTCTTTTCGAAAACGGTGAGATTGCAATGGCCTCTTCTCACATTGATCTTTTAGGGGGAATTTCTGTCGTGCCGCTGGCACTTTTATTGAGAGATTGTTTTCTCCTCTCCCCACAATGAATTGTGGGGTTAAGAGTTGATTCAAGCCTACGGCTTTTTGTCGGTAAGTATCATGTTTTCAATCGCATAGCGATGCCAGAAATCTTAACCCGGGATTTTAAATCCCCGGAAATAAGGGTTACTCTTTAGTAAAATCCCATAGGGATGGGCCAAATATTTTTCTCTTGGAATCCAATATTCCGGACTTAACAAAATTATTTTCAACAGCTTTAAAGCAAATACTTTAGAAACTTAAAGATAAGAGACATTTATCTCAAAAATAAAATCTTCATAAATCAGACATATCTTTTTATCAAAATAGATAAAACCTTCACTCGGGTTGGTGAGTCAAACCGATCCCAATTAAAAATTTTAGGCCTAATATTTAGATTACGATCTAAATATTAGGCCTATTTTTTAGATTACAATCTAAAAATTCAGTATATTCAATCAAAATTAAGCAAAAAATGATTCAAAGATCAATCTTGGAAAAGCTCGTTTCTTCCTGCTTCAAGGGGAAAACCATACTGCTTTTGGGTCCGCGTCAAGTTGGAAAAACCACACTGCTTAAGGAAACTGTCAAGCAATTGAATACGCCTTCCGTTTGGTTCAATGCCGATGAAGCGGATATTCTGGAGGCATTTTCTTCTGCTTCCACCAGCACTCAATTGATCCAACTTATCGGTGCCAACCACAATTTGGTCATCATTGACGAAGCGCAGCAGATTCCGGATATCGGAAAGAAGCTCAAACTTATTTTTGACAACAGGCCTGACATTCAAATCATCGCTACCGGATCTTCCGCTTTTGACCTTCAAAACCAAACTGCAGAACCGCTGACCGGTAGAAAAAAAACTTTCCATCTTTATCCAATCAGCTTCAAGGAAACAGTAAACCATACTTCCCTCCTAGAAGCCAAAAGGCTATTGGACACACGGTTGATCTATGGGTGCTATCCCGAAGTAATCAATAACCCTGGAAATGAAAAGGAAATCTTGGTAGAAATCGCACAAAGCTATCTGTACAAGGATGTTTTGCAGTTGGATAACATCCGAAAACCAAGCCATATCGACAAACTCTTGCGTGCCTTGGCATTCCAAATTGGCAGTGAGGTCAGTTACCATGAATTGGCCCAGACTATCGGCAATATCGATACCCTGACGGTGGAAAAATACCTGGACTTGTTGGAAAAAGCCTTTGTCATATTCAAGCTCCCAGCTTTCAGCCGCAACCTGAGAAATGAAATCAAGAAGAGTAAGAAGTATTATTTCTATGATAACGGGATCCGGAATGTGCTGATCAGCAATTTCTCACAACCGGAAATGCGACAGGACAAAGGGGCTTTGTGGGAGAATTTTCTGATTTCGGAAAGATTGAAACAAAACCAATATAACGGAAGGTTTGTCAATACCCATTTTTGGAGAACCCATGACAGGGCCGAGATCGATTATATTGAAGAAGAGGATGGGATTCTTCATGCCTTCGAATTCAAGTGGAAAGAGCAAAAAGTGAGGTTCCCTGCATCCTTTCTCCAAGCTTATCCGGAGCACCAAACGGCTGTGGTCAGCAAAAAGGATTTTGAGGGATTCGTTGGAATCTAGAATAATTCCGAATGAAAGCCTACTGATCCAACCACCAATTTTCGGGATTCTACATTCGTCCACGCTGACTTCAAATCTTAATTATCCCCAAACCAAAAACACATGACAGTACAGGATATCCATTCAATTAGTTTTCTTTATTTTTATACCTGAAGTCCCAAAGACTGGCATTTTGATTCATTTGAATTGGGATCTATTGGGATTTCTATATTTGGTTTCAGAAAAAGATCAATCCATCTTTACCTAAGCCGGCGGATGCGTTGACCATCAATATCCACCAATTTCATTTATTCCAGACTTCTGTCTAAAATTTATGGTGCAAAATAAAAAAATCGCCCTTTTTATCCCCTGCTATGTGGATCAATTCTATCCTCAGGTAGCCATTTCGACTTTGGAACTATTGGAAAAACTGGGTTGCAACGTGACCTATCCCATGGGACAAACCTGTTGTGGGCAACCCATGGCCAATGCTGGTTTTGAAAGAGACACTTTGGGCACCACAGCCCATTTTATCCGCACGTTCAAAGATTATGATTATGTCGTGGCCCCTTCCGGCAGCTGCGTACTGCATGTCAAAGAACATTCTCCCCAGGTTCCTGGTTTGGAAAAGGAACAAAAGGAACTGCATGACAAGATTTTTGAGATAACCCAATTTATCGTGGACATACTAAAAATATCCAAAATAGAAGGGAAATATCCCCACAAGGTCGGCTACCATTCCAGTTGTCATGGACAAAGAGGACTGAGACTTTCCTCCTCCTCAGAACTCCACGAAGCTCCATTTGGAAAGGCAAAACAGCTGTTGACGCAACTTGAAGGCATCGAATGGGTGGAGCTGACCCGACCGGACGAGTGCTGTGGATTCGGCGGGACTTTTGCCGTCACCGAAGAGGCCTTGTCCATCCAAATGGGGAAGGACCGCATCGCCGATCACCTTGGGCATCGCGTCGAAATCATGGCTGGAGCGGACATGTCCTGCCTGATGCATTTGGAAGGAATTGCGAAAAGAAACAAACAAGATCTCCAATTCAAACACGTTTGTGAAATCCTAAACGAAGCCTTATCATGAGCCATCCCGTCGAAGCAGAAGCATTTCTCAAGGACAAAGCCACCTCCAAGTGGCATGACGAGACCCTTTGGTTTGTGAGAGACAAGCGCGACAAAGTCTCCAAAACCGTCCCTGAATGGGAGGAGCTGCGAGAATTGGCTTCCCAGATAAAAGACAATGTCCTTTCCCAACTGGAAGTATATTTGGAGGCATTTGAGAAAAATGCGGTGGCAAACGGCATCCAAGTACATTGGGCGAAGGATGCACAAGAGCATAACGAGATTGTCTTGGAAATCCTGAAGAATAAAAAATGCGAAGCAATCGTCAAGAGCAAATCGATTTTGACCGAAGAATGTCATTTGAATCCATTTTTGGAGAAAAACGGTATCGAGGTGGTGGACACCGATTTGGGAGAGCGGATCGTTCAGTTCCTCAACCAGCCGCCCAGCCATATTGTGCTGCCCGCCATTCACCTCAAAAAAGGCCAGATTTCGGACATTTTCCATGAAAAACTCCAAACGGAAAAAGGAAACGACGATCCGACTTACTTGACCCAAGCGGCGAGAGTCCATCTTCGGGGAAAATTTTTAGGCGCCAAAGTGGCGGTCACCGGGGTGAATTTCGGTGTCGCCGAGACAGGTGAATTCGTCGTCTGCACCAACGAAGGCAATGCAGATATGGGCGTACATCTGGCAGATGTCCATATCGCCTGCATGGGTATTGAGAAAATCATTCCGAAAAGGGAACATCTCGGCGTATTCCTGCGCTTATTGGCCAGATCGGCCACAGGACAGAGCATCACCAATTACAATTCCCATTTCAGAAGTCCTGCAGTGGGAAAGGAAATCCACCTCATCTTGGTGGACAATGGCCGGACGGCACAACTCGGCCGGGAAAAATTCAGGAATTCCCTGAAATGTATCCGCTGTGGCGCCTGTATGAATACCTGCCCCATTTACCGCCGAAGTGGCGGTTTCAGTTACAAAAGCACGGTTCCCGGACCGATAGGATCCATACTTTCCCCGGGCATCGACCTGCAAAAACACAGCTCACTGCCTTTTGCCTCGACACTTTGCGGCAGCTGTACCGATGTATGCCCCGTCAAGATCAACATCCACGAGCAACTCTATGAGTGGCGCCAGGAAATCACCAAATCCCAGTCTGCCTTAAATGGAAAGAGCATCGCGATGAAGATCGCCAACGGTATTTTTTCCGTCCCATTTGCTTATCACATTTCGGGGGCAATGATGCGGGGCGCCTTAAAGATCCTGCCCGAAAGCGTGACTTACAGTGGCCTGAACACTTGGGGAAAAGGAAGGGATTTACCCGAATTGCCAAAGGAATCCTTTAGGAATTGGTACGAAAAAAACAGAAAATGAACAGCTCCAAAGACAATATCCTTTCGAAAATCAGGGCCGTCAAAAGGACTGAAATCCCCTTGCCCACCATTGGTAAATTCGCACATCCGGCAGATTTGAAGAAAACTTTTTGCGAGGCCATCCTTTCCAACAAAGGTGAAATCCTGACGGAGGAAGGTTTTATGGAAATCATGGCATCGGCTGATTTCCCAAAAAGATATTCCCCGATCGAGGCTTACCGAAAATTCAACACCTTTGAGCTTCCACAAGATCCGCATGCGCTGAATGATTTGGACCTTGCGATAGTCCAGGGACAATTTGGCGTTGCCGAAAACGGAGCGATTTGGTTTGAGGAAGAGGATCTTATCCATCGGGTTTTGCCCTTTATCACCGATCACCTGATCGTGGTCTTGTCCCTAGACAACCTGCTGGGCAACATGCACGCCGCCTATGAACGGATGTATAACAACCACTCGGGATTTGGCGTCTTTATCGCAGGCCCTTCCAAAACGGCGGATATTGAGCAATCCCTGGTCATCGGTGCGCAGGGAGCGAGAAGCTTAAAGGTGGTATTGGTGTAAATCCTTTGAATCAAATTTTTGCTTATCTTGTACTTCGATCAAACCAACAAAGCCATGAGAGAGGTGACCTTGAGAATCCCTGATGACAAATATGATTTCTTTATGGAGTTTTTAACAGTTGAGATTGGAAAAATCAAATGATTTCGAAATCCCTGAGGCGCATAAAGAAATTGTAAGGGAGAGAATTAGAAATTCCAAACCTGAAAATCTTATCCCTTGGAAGGAGGCTAAAAAAATGTTGAAATACAACAACAAATAAAATGGCTTTTGAACTGGTCATTGAACCCCCTGTTTATCAATTTTTTTCAAAATCCGGACGTTTGGAAAAACAGATAACAGAAAATTCAGAAAAGAAAACCTTGATTGATACGGGGATTTCGCCCAGATTTATACATTTCAATTTGCCAGTAATACATACCCAAGCCCAAAACCCATGCATGCCTTCCCAAAATACTTCTTTATTTTTTGGACCCTGATATTCCTGCTCTTTGCCTACTTCCAACTCAATGATCCGGACCCCGAAATCTGGGTGAGCATTTATGTGGCGGCCATGGTATTTACAGGACTTGCTGTCCGTGGAAAGCATCCCCTCATTCCCCTTTCCATCGCTATCCTAGTCTGTATTATTGGTGCGCTTTACTATTTCCCGGAATCTGTTTCAGGATGGATCGGCCAGGAATTGGAACAGAAAGACCTGACCATGAAAACACCCCAAATGGAGGAAGCCCGGGAAACCTTCGGTCTTTTGATCATTGCGGTGGTACTTGGGTATTCCGCCTTTTTGGGATGGCGGGAAAAACGACATTTCTAATTAAACCATCTACTCAAACTAACCCCTATTAAATGAAAAAGCTTTCCCTATTGTTCCTATTTTGCCTTTTGGCCTTTGCCTTCACCGCAGAAGCCCAGCAATCGCGCTACTATGAAATGCGGACCTATCATTCCCCCGAGGGCAAAAGGCCGGACTTGATCAAACGCTTTCAGGACCACACCTTAAAGTTGTTCGAAAAAAACGGAATTGAAAATGTCGGTTATTTTATTCCTACGGACCAAAACAACTACACGCTAACCTTTATCCTGGCCTATCCCAACCAGGAATCCAGAGACGTTTTGTGGAACAAGTTTGCCAATGATCCCGAATGGCAAAAAGCCTACAAAGCCTCAGAAGCCAATGGTCCTTTGGTGACAAAAGTGGATCAAGTATTCATGTCGGATGCTTCGGAACTCTCCACTGAAATCAGCAAACTCTCCCCTCAGGCACCAAAAATATTTGAACTGAGAACCTACCATTGCTTGCCGGGAAAGTTGGACGCGATCAATGCCAGATTCAGGGACCATACCCGAGAGCTGTTCGAAAAACACGGGATGCTCAATGTGATCTACTGGTACACCGTGGAGAAGGATGGTACACAAGCCAAACTGGTCTATCTGCTTGCCCATAAAGATGAGGCTGCTGCCAAAGCATCCTTTACCGCCTTTGGTAGCGATCCGGAATGGATCAGGGTCAGGGATGCCTCTGAGGAAAACGGAAAGATCATCGAAAAAGTGGAATCGGTTTACCTGAAAGCACTTCCTTTCTCACCCCTTCGCTAGGAATTCTGCCGGTAAAACCGAGCTTAAAACCCAATTGTTTTCAGCTCGAAAAGTGCCAATCCTTTGGGCGTAAAGATTAGATCGGGCTTTCAAAATAGTCGCCACCTTCAGAGGCCAGCAGATTTTCAAATCCCCCGATCACCATTTCGGGAGTTACAACGATGAGAACCAAACACTCCAAAGCAGAAAAGCCCCACCGACATATAGGTGGGGCTTTTCTTATATACAATCTATTGATAAATTCCTGATAAATACTTCATTTGGAGGCATTTACCGGGGGAATCTTACTTTGCTTTCAGTTCCACTGACATCAGCGCTGCAGTTCCGGTTTCCTGCGCATTGGCAGGTCGGGTCACCACGAAAAGTTCATGCTTTTTCCCATCTGTTATCGGCTCAATGGCAATGGATGCCATTCCGCCAAAAAAGCCGCCAGCTCCTGGGCCACCAACTTTGAATAGAGATTCCCCGATTTTTTTGCCATCAGGCGTATCCAGTCTCAATTCGACCACAAAACCATGCTCGGTCGGCTTCTGACCTCCACAAATGATGTCTATTGAGGAAACCGAAGTCAAATCCATGGCAGGTAGGCCAAAATGCGCCTCTTGTGCCGGAACCAGCAACAAAGTCTGTCCATTGTAGGACATTGCGGAATATCCTTCCATCTTGCTGGCTTGGTCCATTCCCATCTTGCTGTTTCTCAGACCCAGGGAACTGTTTCCAGTCAGTGGCTTGATGTTTTCCCCACCTCGATCGGTAAAGCTGGCAGAAAGGATCAACACGCCATTGTCGCTTGGCGCTTTGTCCAGGGTTGGTTTTACGGTTCCTTTGGCTGGCAAAGATGGGAGAGTTTCTCCCCTTCTGCCCAAGGAAAGGATGTAAGCAGCGATCTTACGGCCGTCATCATTTTTCAATTCCGGGTTGGCTGGCATGACAGTTTCTCCCCAGATCCCTCCGCCTCCTTTTTGGATTTTATTGACGAGATAATCCACCGCATTTGGGTTTCTTCTGTATTTTCTGGCCACTTCTGTGAAGGAGGGCCCTATGGAAGCCTCGTCGTCTTTGTGGCAAGTCTTGCAGGTCAGTGCACCCATCAGACTTTTGCCTGTCATCGCTTCGGTCATGATGAGATGGCCTTGGGAAGCTTCTGCCATGTCCACTCCCGAGATGTAATCCGCAGATACAAACAAGGAGGAAAGATCTTTCCCAACCTCTGCATCATCAGGATCCGTGACCGTGATGGTGTAAGAAACTGGTTTGTTGGCGAAATAAAAGGTTTGGTTGCCTTCAACCTGGATATTGACAATTGGAGCAATGTTGCCCGCATAGACTGAAACCAGATTGCTCTTTGCAGATAGCTTTCCTGGATCGCTTACCTGCACCTGTACATCGTAATCCCCAAGTGCATTGAAGGTATGTTTCAATTCGGGTTCGGAAGTCGTGACCGTTTCGCCATTGCCCAAGTCCCAGACAAAAGTCAGGGGATCATTCTCAGGATCGCTGGCGTCCACCTTGAAGACCGCCGTAAAAGGCAAGGCACCTGAGGTTTTGTCCACGGTTATTTTCTGTACCACCGGAGTTCTGTTTCCATCGTTGAAATCAATTCTGGAGAGCCCGGAATCCGCATTTTTGGTAAACCAACCATTGCCATATTCCAAGACGTAGATTTTTCCGTCCGAGCCAACTTCCATGTCCATCAATGCATTGAATTTGGTGGTGGACATAAAGGGATCCATCTTGTCGAAATCGCCATTTGGCTGCATGGTGACTACTTTGATCCAACCCCTTATCCAATCATACATAAAGAATTTTCCATTGTAGTAGTCCGGATATCGGGTTTCTTTGGGAAACATATCGGTGTAATACACCGGACCTGCCATGGCGTTTCTTCCGCCTGTGCCCAGTTGTGGGAATTCTTCTGAAGCACCATAAGGATACCAGATAAATGCAGGTTCTGCCTTTGGCAAATCTTTGATACCGGTATTGTTCAGTGAGGTGTTGACAGGTTTTGCAGGATCGAAAGCCTTGGTGGATGTTCCGGTTTCATAATCGTAATCAAAATAACCGTAATTGTCTCCCACAAAGTACGGCCAGCCAAAATTCCCGGCTTTTCTTGCCTGGTTGACTTCATCGTAGCCACGTGGGCCCCTGTTGTCCAAACTGTCCATATTGGCATCCGGCCCAACTTCTCCCCAATAAAGGAATCCGTTTTTCTGATCTATACTAATCCTGTAAGGATTTCTGTTTCCTTGGACGTAGATTTCCGGTCGGGTGCCCTCCGTTCCTTTTGGATACAGATTGCCTTCGGGAATTTCATAAGTACCGTCCTCTTTGACTTTGAGCCGAAGGATTTTACCCCTCAGGTCATTGGAATTTCCTGAACTCCTTCTGGCATCAAATTGCTCATGACCTGGTCTGCCATCCACGGGCGCGTATCCTTTGGTTTGGAATTTTTGACCTGCCTCATCAAAAGGCGTCGAGTTATCTCCTGTAGACACATACAACAACCCATCCTTGTCAAAGGCAATGGAGCCGCCTGTATGGCAACAGATATTTCTTTGTGAATAGAATTCCAATACGATTTTTTCGGAAGCCATGTCCCAAGTGTCGTTTTTAAAGGTAAACCTGGACAACCTGTTGACTTCCTTGTCAATAGGGCTATAAAAAACGAAAACATGGCCGTTTTTGGCATAATTCGGGTCTTTTTGGATACCCATCAGGCCTTCCTCGGCATTCACGCCAGGGGTTTCTGTTTTCCAGTACACATCCAACTTGGCGATTTCATTTGCTGTGGAATCCCCGCTTTTATAAAACATCACTTCTCCTCTTCGCTGTGCGATCAAGATGTCAAGATTGGGAAGAACAGTCATTTCCGTAGGTTCGGTAAAGACGCCTTTCACCAGATCTGTTTTTTCAAAACGATTTTCCTCAGGAATCCTTTGGGTTTTGGCTTTGGAATAGTCCAGCTTCTTGTTGTCTCCAATGGCATATTGGATGCCTGCGAGTAGGTGCTGGAGGAAAAGATCTTCGGTATAGGATTCATTGGTATGGCCACCTGCGGTGTAAAAAGCCCTTCCCCCATCGTATTCATGGTACCAGGCGACAGGATGCTCTCCCATTTTGACACCACCTTGGTAGCTGCTTTCATCCAGATTCATGAGGACATTTACCTCAGGATTCAATTTTTTGAAACTGTACCATTCGTCTTTTCTGTTCCAGATTTCGGGAAGTAACTTGGTGGTGGAATGGCTGCGGTCGGTGACATTGATTGTTCCATCCTGCACATTTGGATGTGGATCATTGATCCCTGGGTGATCTAGGAAATAAGCGCCTACAAGTCGGTTGTACCAACCCCAGTGGTATTCCGTGTCGGTAGCGGCATGGACACCGACAAATCCTCCACCCGCTTGGATGTAGCGTTCAAAGTCGGCTTCCTGATAATGATTCAGTACTTCTCCTGTGGTGCTCAACCAAATGACCGTTGAATATTGGCTGAGATTTTCTTCGTTGAAATTATCCGAATTGGTGGTGGTGTCCACGGCAAAACCATTCTCGGCGCCCAATTTCTGGATGGCGGCAATGCCACTGGCGATGGATTCATGGTGAAATCCTGCCGTTTTGCTGAAGACAAGGACTTTGGGATCGCCCGATCGCTTGTTGCAGGAGGAAAAAAGGATAAGCGTACAAGCCAATAGCAATAGGCTTTTTTTCAAATAGGTTTGGGTTATCATAGGGTATTGTTTTGCAGGAAATATAAATATTTTTTACAGATCAACTCAAAGTTGATTTTTGAATGGGGAATAATGGGTTGAAGTGGAGAAAACGAAATGATAAATACATTTTGAATTGACAAAGCGTGAAATTTACAAATAATATTTAGATAAAAAACGCTTCAATGTGTACTTTTTACATGCTGGGCAAATCACGGTTTCCCAAGGCCATTGAACCAGAATTCTAAGACAGCGGAAAGGTAACGGAAAGCAGATAACTTGAGGTTAGTTAGATGGAAATATGCATTAGACTTCTTAAGGGTATCGAAATTGCAAGAAAATCAGATCATTGGGAGACTAATTTCTGATACCAATAGGGTGAAGTCAAAAATAGCCAACAGCTATTTGATCATCAGTGAATTACAATTCCGGATTGCAATTGTCATGCATCACAGGGGTTGAATTGAAAACCATAGGGCTAAAAAAGGATCCGGATCGGATTTTGGGCAACTACTTTTTTTCTGAATCTGGAAAAAACAATGCTTAATGGATCAAAAAACAACAAAACCCTTTGGGGAAGCAAATCCAAACGTACGGCTATTCAACTTTCTTTTTGTAAACACGGTTCACGCAAACCACACTGTCGATTTCACTTTGTTCGTTCTTGATGTCTAGCGACCACAACTTGCCTTCCTCATCCCGATAGGTGAAAACGCCTGTTTCTTTGCTTCTTCTGATATCCTCGATAATTTCAAAGGAGGTGCCGTCCTTGAGATAGACCATGCAGGGATCTTTGATTTCCTGAATATCCATACAAGCCAAGAGCCCCAACAATAAAAAACAGGAAGCCAAACCCTTTTTCATACTTCTAACAATTTCATACCCATTACCGACCAAAAGTAAAGTTTAAAACTTTACCAACCTTATATCCGGAAAGATATTGTTTTCAATGATATCTCCCTCATGGGAAAAAAGATACATCGGTAGCTAAGCGAGGGAATATACACCATTATCGGAAAAACACATAAGGTTAAACATCTTTAAAGCAAAAAAGACCGATTGGATCGGTCTTTTTTAAATTCAAATGCATCCAGTAAAAATGCTTTTTATTTTGGCTGCAAGGCCTCAACACCAGGAAGCACTCTGCCTTCCATGTGCTCTAGCAAAGCACCACCACCGGTGGACACGTAGGAAACCTTATCTCCGTAACCAAACTTATTCACCGCAGCTGCGGAATCTCCGCCACCGATCAGGGAGAATGCTCCGCTTTTGGTCGCCTCCACCACAGCATCTGCCACGGCTTTGGTTCCTTTGTCGAAACTGTCCATCTCAAATACGCCCATTGGACCATTCCAAAGAATGGTTTTGGAGGCTTTGATCACTTCTGCAAATATCTCCCGGCTCTTTGGTCCAATGTCCAATCCCATCCAGCCATCAGGGATTTCGCCCTTATTGGCCACGCCTTGCTCCGCATCATTTGCGAAAGCCTTGGACGTAATGGAATCTTCCGGAAGGATGATTTTCACACCTTTGGCCCTTGCCTTTTCCAGCAATTCCAATACAAAATCCAATTTATCTTCCTCGCAAAGTGAGTCCCCGATGGTGCCTCCTTGAGCCTTTGCGAAAGTATATGACATTCCGCCACCGATGATCAAGTTGTCCACTTTGTCCAACAAGCGCTCGATGATCATGATTTTATCCGAAATCTTGGCACCGCCCATGATGGCAGTATAAGGCCTTTCCGGATTTTCAAGGACTTTGTCTGCATTCTCCAACTCGGATTGCATCAAATACCCACTTACTTTGGTATCAAAAAACTTGGCAATCACAGCCGTGGAAGCATGTGCTCGATGAGCGGTTCCAAAGGCATCATTGACATAGACATCTCCAAGAGAAGCCAGTTTTTTCGCAAATTCCTCGTCTCCTTTTTCTTCTTCTTTGTAAAACCTTAGATTTTCCAATAAAAGGATCTCTCCTGGCTGCAGCCCCGCGGCCAACTGCTTCGCTTCTGAACCAATACAATCCGGAGCGAACTTCACGGAACGTCCTACCAATTTTTGAAGGTGGTTGATCACGTGTTTTAATGAATATTTATCCGTGGGGCCATCTTTAGGCCTTCCCAGATGCGACATCAAAATTACAGAACCCCCATCTTCGAGGATTTTCTCAATGGTTGGAATGGCCGCGCTGATCCTAGAATCGTCGGTAACATTCAAATGGTCATCCAAAGGGACATTGAAATCTACCCTGACCAAGGCTTTTTTACCTTTAAAGTCAAGGTTATCCATATTTTTAACTCTGTTTTTCATGTTTATTGTTGGTTAATGGTTGAAAGTCGGAAATCCGAAGCTTATTTAATTATTTTTTTACAGAACCGGAAAAAGACAAGATTTTAAATCCTCCCTCTTTTCAGCTAGAATGATGCAATCCCTGTATATTATCGGCCGCGGCTCTCCTGAGCCTGTCGTTGATTGCCCTGCCCAAACCTTCTTCGGGCAAAAGTTCTGCTAAAATTACAGAAACATCCATGCTATCCAAAGCCCTCATCGCGGCAAAAAGATTTTTTGCTGCCTCGTCCAAATCTCCCGTGGGACTTAAATCCAGTTGTAATGTCTCTGGGATTTCGGCAAAGTGCTTTTTGAAAGACAATACCGCGAAAGTTTTTTTCTCGCTTATACATGAATTGACCAACTCTTTTAGATTGCCTAAAACAAATGGTTTTTTCGGTGCGTAATGGCTTTTGAGCATTCCCGGAGATTTTGGATTGCTGCTGGAATGGGTCTTTACAACAACCCGGCCAACAACCGACTCGATGGCATCGACATCCAATCCACCCAAACGGTAGACAGTCACTTGGCCATTCTCCATGCCCACTATGGTACTTTCCAATCCTACTTTACAATCCCCACCATCCAAAATATAGGGTATTTTGTCACCCAGCTGGGCATTTACATGGCTCGCTTGGGTAGGACTGATGTATCCAAAAGGATTTGCACTCGGGGCAGCCAAGGGAAAATCCAAAGATGCCAGCAGAGAAAGTGTCAAAGGATGCTGGGGAACCCTCACCGCCACGGTGTCCAAACCACTCGTGACCAAGTCAGAAATATTGGGTTTTCTCTCCAATAAAAGCGTCAATGGTCCAGGCCAATATTTTTTTGCCAATAGAAAAAGTGAATCTGGAATATGGGTCGTGAAATCTGAAACTTGGTGCAAGGATGCAGTATGAATGATCAGTGGGTCAAAACTTGGCCTGTCTTTGACTGCGAAGATTTTGGCTACGGCATCGGGATCAAAGGCATTTCCCGCCAAACCATAGACGGTTTCCGTTGGAATCCCAACCAACTCGCCGGATTCCAGCAAACCCTTGGCTGTGGCAATATCCTTCCCTATCGCAGCCATTACTCTTGGCAAAAATCGTTGATCCAAGTTTTGGCTTCGGTATAACCCAAACTCAAGGACATCTTCAAGTTGGCGCAGCCCTCTTCTTTCATCCCCAAAGCACTCATTTGGGTCACTCCCAAAAGATAAAAAGCGGCTCCGTTTCGGTTATCGACCTCCACAGTGGCGGCCAAAGTCTCCAAGGCTCCAAGAGGATCATTGTTTCCCAATTGGGCTTTTGCTTTGTTGAACAAGGCCAAAGGTTGGTTTGGATTTGCCTGAAGCGCCATGTCAAAATCCAACAGGGCATCTTCGTAAGCTTCCATGCCCAGCAGCGCCAAACCTCTGTTGTAATAGACATCAACTTGCTGGAGGTCCAAACCATTGGCATAATTGTAATCAATCAAGGCTTCTTTGTAGGATTTTTTCTCCAAATGGGCATTGCCCCGGTTGAAGAATGACTTATAGGAAGTGGAATCCAATCGGATCGCCGCAGTAAAGGAGGCGATTGCACTGTCGTATGCTTCCTGTTGGAAGTAGGCGACTCCTTTCGCATTGTGCGCAGCGATAAATTCTGTATTTTTTTCAATTGCCCGGTCAAAAAACCCGATTGATTTATCCAATTGTCCGGACTCCATCAATTTGATTCCTTCGTCAAACAGCTCTTGTTCTGAGGGTGAGCACGAGAACATGAGAAATAGGGCACTCAGCAAAATAATTGATCTTTTCACGTGGTTGAATTTTGGGCAAAGATAGGGATTTATGCCTTGCCAAAAGTACCGACCAGCATTTTTGATACGTATTCGGAAGGAACCGGTGTTGGCCTCATGGATTTCATATCCACGGATACCATGGTGGTCATGGCTGAAGCAAAGACTTTTTCTTCCCCATTCGCCGTCAAACCCATCAGCACCTGTTCCAAAACAAAAGAAGATTTACCGACTTCCAGGCAGCGCACATAGGCAATGGGGAGATCCAGAACGTGCATGGGTCTGAAAAAATCAAGATTGATATTGGCGACAACGGTACCTATTTCCAAAATATCCCAATCACAGACCCGGAAAAGATATTGGGCACGGGCATGTTCAAAATAATTGAAATAGATCCCATTGTTCACATGCATGTACCCATCTATATCGGAGTACCTGATTTGGATGGGGATTGAAAAAACAAAGGAGGATTTTACCTCCTCTACGGTATATTTTTTTACCATCAGATCAATATTTCCGATTTGTTCGTCTTTTCCAACATTCTCACAATGGAGGGATTGAAACCAATCATGTCTTCTATAGAATCAAAATTGATCCATGCCAGGTCATTGCTTTCTTTGCTGATGATCAATGGCTCATCCAATTCCGCTTCGATCAGGTACCTGACATCAAAGTGAAAATGCTCCGGCACATCGCCCCTTTGGGGAATGATATGCTTGTCTATATCAAAAATCCGCCTGTCCACCAATCTCAGGGAGGTTAGGCCGCTTTCTTCGCGCGCTTCCGTCATGGCAACTTCCAATAGATTTTCATTGCCATCGGCATGTCCGCCCAACTGTAGCCAGCGGTTCAATTTGCCATGCAAAGTCAGAAGGGAATGTGTCCTCCTTTTGTTTACGATCCAGGCAGATGCGGTAAAGTGACCCTCGAGTCTTTCCCTTTTGAAGGCCAGGTCATCAAATGTCAATTCTAGAAATTCGGAAGTAAAATCTGCTTCCTCTTCATAAGGTGTGCGGTAATTTTGAAGGTTTTCTCTTAGGGAAATTCTATTCATAATATTTTAAATTTGAAACAAATCATCAATAAACAGGTCAAATGGACGTGCCTTTTGATATAGGTGATCCGAATATACGGTAACTAGTATTTTAAGAAAACTTGCTTTATCGTTGATGCTCGTTTTTTCTACGCTGATATTTCCATAGAGCTGATCGATTTTCTGCTCTATCAGATCCGCACTGCTTAGGGGCGGTTTGAAATATTGTTTCTCGATTGTGCGGACATCGTCATTGATTTCTTCGATTTTTCTATCCAGACTAACTTGATTATAACCCAAATCTAACATTCGCCTTCCAAATGCAAAGAAAAGCATCGAAAAAGTTTTCTCATCGAAGGGATGTTCATAACTGATCGCAAAACCATTCGCATAGGGGGATTTGAGAATGTGGATTTCCGGGGAATCGTTGATGCCTGCTGTTTTGTAATGGTAGTTTTTATGGACCAATGCCAAGATTTTCTTGCCTTCATCGGACCCAAACCATTTCTCAGTATCGGCTTTGGACGTTTCCGACTGCACAAAATTTTCTTTGATTGAAATCGGTGTCTTTTTTTGGGGAAATA
Organism: Rhodonellum sp.; assembly: GCF_030656585.1. Lineage (NCBI taxonomy): Bacteria > Pseudomonadati > Bacteroidota > Cytophagia > Cytophagales > Cytophagaceae > Rhodonellum > Rhodonellum sp. The sequence goes on along the minus strand of NZ_JAUSPP010000020.1, from coordinate 43,906 downwards.
ATTTTCCAATTATTTCGTCGATAAATGAGGGCATCAGGCTTTGATTTTATAGTTTCCATTGGCTTCGGAGTGAATCAATCCCTCCTCTTCCATTTCTCTGAGCACACCAAGTGTCAAATTGTCATTTTTCAGGCCTGGTGTTTCTTGTAGCGTATGAATAGAAAACGCTTTTCCATCGGATAAAGTTTGAAGGATCTTTTGCCGAAGGTCTATATTTACCTTATCCAGCATCCCTGCCTTTTTATTGGCGATGCAGGTATCACAGATTCCGCAAAAGAAATCCCCCTCTTCCCCAAAGTATTGGGAAATCTGATTGGCCCGACAAAGTGTCTGGTTATGGATATAGGCTATCATCGAGGCCGCCTTTACCTTGGTGTTTTCCCTCCTTTCGTCAATCCTTCTGGCGTTCAGCGGGAGTTTTCCCGCATCATACCTGGGAGAGAGAAAAGTCACCTGAGGTTTGTCTTTCCTTTTGTTGTATGCCAATATCCCGAACTTGTCCAATTGTTCAAGTTGGTTGATCAATTCGGATTCGGGCAAATTGATGGATTTGGCGAGTTTGGATTCTTGGATTTTCAGATATTCGACAAAAAGCTCCCCTCCAAATGTCCGCAAAAGGGCTTTGACCAGGGGATCGAGTTTTGCATTGGAAATCTGGAATTCATAGAGCTTTCCTGGATCTACCAGCAAATGGATGGAAGAAGGGACAAAAAAACTCTCATTCAAATCCACCAAATCCTCTTCCTGAAGAACCTTAAGCGCATTGTAGGTGGAAAGTACATCCAGCCTATAGGTCTTTGCAAAATCCGCCAGGTCAAAATCATAACTCACAAACAAGCTGCTTCCCACCGCAATCCGGTACTGATTGGCCAGACTTTGGTACACTTTCTTGAGAAATTCAGTCGGAGGATAGGCAATTGCGGCCCTCTCCGTCAGCGCAATCATGTCCTGCGCATTGGTCAGCAAAATGCCAAATGCCTTGATTTCATCCCTTCCTGCCCGACCGGCTTCCTGATAATAGTTTTCCAGGTTTTCGGGCAAGTCCAAATGGATCACCGTCCTCACATCAGGCTTATCGATTCCCATCCCAAAAGCATTGGTGGCCACCATCACCCTGATTTTATTAGATTTCCAATCCTGCTGCCGGGATTCCCTGGATGCCCCATCCACACCTGCATGGTAGAATGTGGCGGAAATCCCCATTTGGTTGAGGACGTTGGCGATGTGCTTGGTCCCTTTTCGGTTTCGAATATACACAATGGAGGATCCCGGCACCCGCTTGAGGATGTCTATGGCTTTTTCCAGCTTGTTTTCCACTATTCTCACCGAATAACTGAGGTTTTTTCGGCTGAAAGAGCGCACAAATACCTCGGGCTTCTTCAACTCCAGCTTCTCGATGATGTCCTTTTTGACGACCAAAGTGGCCGAAGCCGTGAGCGCCATAAAAGGCACTTTCGGATGGAATTCCCGGATATTCGCGATTTCCAAGTAGGAAGGCCTGAAATCATATCCCCATTGGGAAATACAATGTGCCTCATCGACCGCGATCAGGTTGACTTTCATCTGCTTGAACCGCTCGATGAAAATCTCCGTTTTCAAGCGCTCGGGTGAAACGTAGAGGAATTTATAATTGCCATAAATACAATTGTCCAAAACCGTATCGATCTCCCGGAAGTGCATTCCGGAGTGAATCGCAGCTGCCAAAACCCCTTTTTTCCTGAGATTGTCCACCTGGTCTTTCATCAGGGCTATCAGTGGGCTCACGACCAGACAGATCCCTTCCTGCGCCAAAGCCGGCACTTGAAAACAGATGGATTTCCCTCCTCCCGTCGGCAGCAATGCCAAACAATCCTTCCCTTCCATCGCAGAAAGCACGATTTCCAACTGGATGGGACGAAAGTCTTCGAATCCAAAAATTGTCTGGAGAATATGTAGGGCCTGGGTTTTCAAATTACCAGGTAATGGGTTTTTTGTTCAAAAATGCATCAATCCCTTTTTTGCAATCACTGGTACCGCGGGCTTTGGCATTCATGGCCGCGGCATATTCCAACCCTTCCTCGAGTGTCCGTTCTTGGATTCTCGCAATCATTTCTTTGGTCAGGGCCATGGCACTACCTGAGTTTTGTTTGATCAATTTCTGGGCATAATCATAGACGATTTCGTCAAGTTGATCGGCATTCACCACCCAATTGATGAGTCCGATGTTTTTGGCTTCCTCCGCAGAAATCGGATCGGCATCCAAAAGCAATTGGCGGGCTTTTCCTTCCCCGATTTTGCGCAGCAGAAAAACCTTTACGATTGCCGGTATGAACCCAATCTTGACCTCCGTGTAGCCAAATTTGGCTTCGGGAACGGCAAAAGAAAAATCACAAACCGATGCCAGCCCACAACCTCCTGCCAATGCATGCCCCTGAACCTGGGAAATAATCACTTTGGGAGAAGTGTAAATCAGATGGAAAAGTGTTTTTAGATTTCTGCTGTCGGCAAGATTTTCTTCAAAGGTATTGGTTTGAAGGGATTGGAGGTATTCCAAATCCGCCCCGGAGCAAAACACCTTTCCGGCAGCCTTGATGACGATGATTTTCACATCAGGATTTATCCCCAAATCCGTCAAGGCCTCCTTCAGCGCCTCGACCATTTCGGCATTCAGCGCATTCCGCTTTTCGGGTCGGTTCAATTCCAAATATCCAATCCGGTCTTTTATGTTTACACTGAGATAATCGCTCATATTTTTTTAATTTTTTTGATCCCACCTTGATTCTGTGGGGAAAGGACTACAAAGGGAAATATAACCACAAGTTGCTCCCTTCCAAAATTCAAAACTAGTTTAGGTTGATCTTTATCGCATTTGTGCCTACCGGAATCGTGTCCTTGAAATCCAGCGGCATCCACTGCTCATTTTTCCAGTGGTGGACGGCTTTCACTGTTGCCTCAGGCGAAACTACCAAATGGGCACCCGTAAAGGTAACCGTTCCATTTCCTTTGGGAAGCCAAACCTTCAGATTGTTTTCCAAACCGAAGGCTGGAAGTTTCAAGGTTTCCCCGGAACTCCCCCTGTTGGGAAGTACTTTATAGGAGAGATCAGCTTCTTCCACACTCTCCTCCCAATAAAACACCGCTCCATTTTGTCGGTAATCCATCGCAAAACCATTCCCTGAGGCATAGAGGAGCAATTCCTTGTCATCGGAAGGAAAGACAAATTTGGAAAAATGAAAGGCTCCAAAAACCAAAAGCGCAAGCATTCCCGTGTATAACTGCCATTTCATGGGCATCACCCAAAGGAGGAGCAACATCGCCAAGACAAACCAATACATCCAAATGGAAACAGGATCGATATGGAGATTGGAGATTTTGGCCATGGGCAAACCCTGGACAGCAAAAATCAATTGGTTCAGCAGCAGAATCAATTTCTCCACCACCCAGCCCAGCCCTTCCGAAACATAGGGGACCTTGGCCAATACCATGAATGGCACCCCAACGGACATGATCAAAAAAGCGCCGGGAATCGCGATGAGATTGGACAGGATAAAATAAGTGGGGAACATGTGGAAATAATAAACTGAGATGGGGAAAGTGGCCAATTGGGCGGCAATACCCACCGAAGAAATCTGCCATGCATATTCCAAGAATCTATTTTTCGGCAACCAAATCCCCACGATCAAGGGTTGGAAAAGCAAGATCCCCAAAAGCGCCATGTAAGAAAGCTGAAACCCTACCGCATAGATCAGAAAGGGGTCAAAAGCCAACAGAATGAGTGCAGAAAGCGCTATGGCGTTGAAAATGGAGGGGCTTCTGGATTTCATTTGGGCGAGGGCCATCAAGGAAAACATCGTCGCCGCCCGCATCACCGATGGCGACATTCCCGTCAACAAGGCATAGCCCCAAATAATCAGGATAAGAAAGGAAAGGTATAGGATTCTTTTGCCTAGGGAAAGGCGAAAGGGTTTGACAAAAAGAAAGAAGAATCCATAAACGATCCCCACATGAAGCCCCGACACTGCCAAAATATGCATGGCACCCGTACTCGCATAGGCTTCGCTGAGGTCTTTCTGCATGTTTTTCTTTTGGCCAAGGAGCAGTGCTTTCGCGACCTGATTGGCTTGGTAATCGATGATTTTCAGATCCATTTCCCGAAGGATTCCCGATCGGATTTTCAGGAACAAATCTTCCACAGGTTGCTCATTGACAGTTCCCAACTTACGGAACCGATTGCCGATGAAGTGCTGATGTGAGATTTGTTGCCGCTGCAAAAACTTCCGATAGTTGAATTCCTTTGGGTTATCCGGTGGGGAAATCTCCTGCGGCATTCCCTTCACCCATAACAAATCGCCTGGCTGCAGTCCCGCATCTCCGCGATGGTAAATGAGGATTTCCCCCTGAAGGGGAAAATGATCCTTCCCCTCAAAGCCGGATTTAAGCAAAAGTCTGTTGGCAATCGAGTTGGGCTTTTGTTCATCATTGCCAAGGACCACAGCAACATATCCTGTCAGTGGTTTTTCCCGATGGAGTATATGCTGAGGATGGTTTTGGCTGTCTGTCAGATGGCTGAAAAAAGCGCCGGCGAAGAGCAATTGGGCATAGGCCAGAACCGACAGCCAAGGCCTGACCAAAAATCGATTCCATTTTTCCTGCACAACCAAAAGCAGCACATAGGCAAGAAACAAGGAAACCAAAAACCCCAAATAGAATTGTGGAGAAAAAGAATCCAGAAGGGGGTACAACAGAATCCCCAACACGAAAAAAAGAATATATCTTAAAAATGGAAACTCACTGAATCTCATCGGCAAGGAATTTTCCATTAATCTAGGCATTAAAACAAAAAAAGGAACCCCTTTGGGCTCCTTTCACTATAAATTAAACGACTAATTTCAAAATCGATATCCTACCGAAAATCCGGCTTTGAATTCCACTGCAGAAAAACGGTCATTGACCTCGGAACTGAATCCGCGGGCGATGTTGGCATAAGGCCCAAAGGCAAACTTGTCATTGAAAACCCATTTGTAACCTGCCCCAAGGCCAAGGTAACCAGAGTTCATATTGGTCACCGTGGTGATTCCGTCAATTGCTTCCGTAAAATCCCCAAATCTGTATTTGAAGAAAGGAAAGAGATAAAGTTTTGCATCCTGATTCCCATCGAAATAGAAATTATAGGAAACGAGCACCGAGCTGGCATCGAAATTCCTATTCCCCTCTTGAGAATTGTAACCAAATCGATCATTGAGGTGGAGCTCTACCCCGATGGATTGTTCACGGGAAAGAAACTGTTCATAGCCCAACTCAATGGATCCCAAAATAATGGTGTTGAGAAAATTCAGTTTTATCTCGCCGGTACTGTGGTCCTTTTCCATTTTGACAGCAGGCTGCATGTCAGTCTGTGCGTAGATGGAAAAACTGATCAGGAATATGGCCAAGAAGCCAAAAATGGATTTTTTCATTTTTATAAAATTAAATTATCAACAAAGTTAGGGAAAAACCCTTCTACAAATACAGTTCCATTTTGAAATGCTGGATATTACATTCCTCGAACATGGGGCCGGTTTTTTTGAAACCGAATTTTTCGTACAAAGGAATGGCGGTAAGTTGGGCGTGCATGTACAACAGTTTCCCTTTTGCCGATTCATGGGAAGCAATGTCTTCCACGACGGCCTTTACCAAAGCCTGTCCAACGGCCTTCCCCCGCATGGGTTTCAATACGGCAAATCTTTCCAATTTGACTCCGTTTTGGGTGAACCTCCAGCGGGCGGTTCCCGCAGGCTCCCCTTCTATTTTCGCCAGAAAATGCGTAGAAGTATTCTCGAATTCGTCGTATTCCTCAGCCGGATCCACTTCCTGCTCCACAACGAAAACATCCTCCCTGATTTTGAAAATGGTATTAAGCTGCTCCTCCGTCTGGACTTTTTCTACTGATATATTCATCTCTTTTTTGTTCTTTTTTGGCATCGTCTTTTTCATAAGCTTCAATGATGGATTTCACCAATCGGTGTCGAATCACATCCTTTCCGCTGAGTGTCACCACGCCGATTCCCTTGATGTCCTTGAGTACAGCCAATGCTTCGCGAAGCCCTGATTTTTGTTTGGTCGGGAGATCCACTTGGGTCTGATCTCCGGTGATGATCACCTTGGAGTTGGGGCCCATTCTTGTGAGAAACATTTTGATCTGTTCGTTGGTGGTGTTTTGTGCTTCGTCCAACAATACAAAAGCATCGTGCAAAGTTCTTCCCCTCATGTAAGCCAAAGGAGCAATCTCGATCACCCTGGTTTCCTGATAGAATTTGAGTTTTTCGGAAGGAACCATATCGCTCAGAGCATCATAAATGGGTCTCAGATAGGGATCGAGTTTCTCCTGCAAATCCCCTGGCAAAAACCCGAGGTTTTCTCCTGCCTCGACTGCGGGGCGGGTAATGATGATGCGTTTGACCTCCCGATTCTTCAATGCTCTGACAGCCAAAGCCACGGCGATGTAAGTTTTGCCCGTTCCAGCTGGACCCAGTGCAAAGACCAAGTCATTTTTGGAGGCGGATTCTACCAATTTGCGTTGATTTTCGGATTTGGGTTTGACCACGACGCCTTTGTTTCCGTAAAGGATGACATCGTTTTTGATGTTTTCTTCAAACGGAACCCCCTCCAGAGAGATATACTCCTTGACATTCTCGGCGGTGATCCGTCCGAATCTTTCGAAGTGCTGAAGGAGCATGTTGAGGACATCGTTGATTCTTAAAATCTCGGGTGCACGGCCCTGGATCCGAATTTCATTGCCTCGGGAAACAATTTTGCTTTCCGGAAATGCGGCGGCAATCTGACGGATATTCTCGTTTTCTGAGCCCAAAAAGTCCAGTAACGGAATGTTTTCTAAGGTAATTACTTTTTCTACCAATCGATTTGTTTTGATTTAAAGGATTCTGGTAAAGGTTAAAGAATAAAATTTCTACTTTTGTTTGACCTATCACAAAAATACAAAATTTTAATAGACTTGCTCATATGGCACTGATAACATTCACATCAGATTTTGGAGACGGGGATTATTATGTCCCGGCGGTTAAGGCGAAGATGTTATCGATCAATCCCCAATTGAACATTATTGATATTTCACACAGTGTAGACACCTACGACATTGCCCATGCGGCCTTCATTCTGCGGGCGGTTTACAAGGATTTCCCCAAAGGAACCATCCACTTGATGGCCCTGAATGGCACCAGCAACATGACCGATGGTTTTATTGGTATTAAACTGGAAGACCATATTTTTGTTGGCCCCAACAATGGAGTTTTGAGCTTATTGTCGGACCATGACCCCGGCATCATCGTACAGTTTGCGGATATCCACCTGAAGGACAGCACTTTTCCTGCCAAGGACATTTTGGCACCCATCGCCGCAAAAGTTGCCTCCGGCGCAGCCATCCATGATTTTGGAGGCCCTTTGATGCAGATGAAAAAAATGATCCCCAGGCAGTTCAAGGCCACCCGGAAACAAATCATCGGCCATGTCGTGCGGGTGGACAATTATGGCAATCTGCTGACCAACATCAGCAAGGAAATCTTCGACAAGCTCAATCCAGGGAAATTCACCATCGAATTTAGCCGGGAATCCCTGACCAAACTCAACAAGACCTACGACCATGTCGAGCCGGGCGATTGCTTTGCGATCTTCAACAGTTTGGAGCTATTGGAAATTGGCATCAACCATGGGCATGGTGCGGATTTGCTCGGCCTGAGGCTGGACAGTCCTGTTTTCATTAATTTTTTCCCCGAGGAGGCTTGATATGCTGATACGAGTAGTCAGGATGACCTTTAGGGAAAATGCGGTGGAAGAATTTCTTTCCAATTTCGACGCCATCAAGGAAAAAATCCGGGGATTCCGAGGTTGTCACCATCTGGAACTCTGGCAGGACGAAAACCAGAAAAATATTTTCATGACTTTTAGCCATTGGGAAAATGAGGAAGCCTTGGATCAATATCGTGATTCCGAGCTCTTTAAATCCGTCTGGGGTGCTACGAAGCCCCTTTTTTCGGAAAAGCCAATCGCTTTCAGCTCAAAAAAAATCCTGGAACTGCCCTAAAGGACTTGCATGGAATAAAATCTTTATTCATCTTTGCATCCCGATCAGAAAGGAACGGGTCAAGTTTCTTACCAAAATTTGAAATTGCATGCCCAGGTGGCGGAATTGGTAGACGCGTTGGTCTCAAACACCAATGAGGTTACACTCGTGCCGGTTCGACTCCGGCTCTGGGTACAAAAATGAACAAAAAAGGGCTTCTAGACATCTAGAAGGCCTTTTTTTGTGTCTAATTGTTCAGAACATTAAATACCTTTCAGAGGCGTAGAAGCGGTTTTTTTCTTGATAAGGTTTAAAAAATCCACTTTTGTTCAGAAGAAAATGAAGCGTATTAAGAAGATAAATAATTGTTAAATATTTTTTTTGGGATTTTACACTGTCGCGAAGAAACGTCTTATATGATTCACCAAGGGGAAATTTTGGAAAAAGTGCTTCGGCGTAAAAAAATAAATTTTGTCCAGTTGGCTAAGATGATTGGAGTGACCAAGCCTACGATATACAATTGGTTTGATACCGTCACACACCCAACCGACCGACTTGAAAAAATAGGAAAGTCAATCAATTATGATTTTTCGGCAGACATTCCTTCGATGAATAACCCATACCGTGAACCAAGCACAAGAATAAATCCCCAAAAAGTGGAGCCGGATATCTACCAAACAAATGAGGTCACGATCACGATCAAACTGACCGGTGATGAATCCCGACTTAACGCCATCATCCGTCAACTCAAAAAACTAAACGAAGCAATGAAATCAGAGTAAGTTTTCAGAGGTCAATCGCTAAGCAGTTGATTTGGAGGGAATTTACGAATCCGGCTCTGGGTACACAAAACCCCTTTAGAAGCGATTCTGAAGGGGTTTTTGATTTTTTATCTTCCCCCTTTTTATTATAGAATTGGCTTTCCTCCTGATTTAGATTTCATCTTTTCACTTTTCGCCAAAGCCGATTTACCTTGTTTCCTTTTATTTGGAATGCGCCAAAGCCAAAAACCCCCAATCTATCCGGAGCAAGCCTGTAGAACTGTCTCCTGCTTTAACCGGAAATATGCAATAGGTTTCCAAATGGGGTTGAAACTACAAGAAAATCAGACTATTGGGAGAATAATTCCCGACACCAATAGGGTGAAGTCAAGTATATTCAACACCTAATTTATTATCAGTAAATTACATTATTGCATTGAGTTCGTAATGCATAAAACGGGTTTAACTGATGTTACCTAATGATTTAGGAGGTGTTTTGATCTGTATCCAAAACCCTAAAAAACCATCCTCTACCCCTTATTTTCCCGCCTCTATCCTTTTTCTCCTTTCGAGGATTTCTTGCGCTTTCTCTTTGGAAACCCCAAAAACTTTCCCGTTCAAGGCGTCTTCCATAAATTCATCGATGTAGCGCTGACTGATCTGGGAATTGTCTTTGTACTTGTCCCTCATGGCGTCCAAACGGGAATGCAAATCGGCGGTGATGGCGGCATAGGCAGGGTTTTGGTATTCGTTTTTGAGCTCCATTGGGTCATTTTTGAGGTCGATCAACTCCCATTGGTCTTCCACAAAATAGTAATGGATCAACTTGTACTCCTTAGTCACAATGGCATAATGTCGGTTCACCATGTGCTCAGCGGGATATTCATAATAATGGTAATAAACGGCGTCCCTGGTCCATTTTTCTCCCTGATCGGTCAGCAGCGGAATCAGGCTTTCCCCTTGCATATCCTCAGGAGCTTCAATTCCGGCAGCTTCCAAAAATGTCTGGGCAAAATCCAGATTTTGGACCAGTTCCTCCGAACGTGTTCCCGCCTTCACTTTGTCGGGCCAAGAGATCAACAAAGGTGTCTTGAAAGACTCATCATAAATAAAACGCTTGTCGTACCAACCATGCTCGCCCAAATAAAAGCCCTGATCTGATGTATAGACAATGATGGTGTTGTCCATCAGGTCATTTGCTTCCAGATAATCGAGCAGCCTGCCCACATTTTCGTCCACTGCCTGAATGGTACCCAAATAATCCTGCATGTAGCGCTGGTATTTCCATTTCATCTTGTCCCCATCGGTCATTGTCGGGTAGCCTTTCTTAAATTCTCCGTTGACTTTTGAATATGCATCCATGAACTTTTCTTTCTGGGATGCATTTAACCGACTATATTCAAAAGCATAGCGCTGCTTGTCAAATCCAATCTCGGGAATCCCCAATTCATCCATGATCTCAGGAAAAACTTTATGGTCTCCGGCCCAGGACATGTGGTCCAGGATGTTCATTTCCGCCTCTCCCGCCGGAGTCGCCCTTCCGGAATAATCGTCGAATAGGGTGGCCGGCTCGGCGAAAGTCCTGTTGGTAAATTCATCCAAATGCCTTTCGGCCATCAACCATGACCTGTGAGGCGCTTTATGCAAATACATCAGCATAAAAGGTTGCTCTTCCTTCCGCTCATTTTGAAGCCAGTCCAATGTCATGTCCGTCACGATATCCGTCACATATCCCTCCACGGTGATGTTCCCATCATATTTGGTGATAAAATCCGGATTGTAATACGCTCCCTGCCCGGGAAGGATTTTGAACTGGTCAAAACCTTTTGGGCTGTTGCCAAAATGGAGCTTTCCGAACATGGCCGTCTGATATCCTGCTTCCTGGATGATCTGGGGAAATGTGATATTCGTAGTGTCAAAATGAAAATGGTTGTCCACTTTCCCGTTGAGATGCGAGTGCTTTCCGGTCAAAATAGTGGCCCGGCTCGGTGCGCAGATGGAATTGGTCACGCTGGCATTGGTAAACAACATGCCCATTTTGGCAATCCTGTCAATATTGGGGGTTTCAATCAATTTGTTGTCATAGGCAGAAATGGCCTGATAGGCATGGTCATCCGACATGATAAAAATGATGTTGGGCCGCTCCTTTGTGGCAGGATTGGCTCCGTCCTGTGCATAAACCGCGATCCCCATCAACAGGAGAAACGCGGTGGAAAATGTGGTTTTCAGGTTCATGGTGGATCTAGGTTTGGTTATATGGGTTTTTGCTCAAAAATACCCTCCCTTGGTTTTCATAAATCAGGAAAGAGTTGCTTCATGCATCCTCCTGCTCTTTGGAAACCTTAATGGAGCAATAAATGCCCCATCTGCTTCCCCGGGGAGTGATGAATGCTCAATAAATCACTTTAGATTGTATTATCCAACGATTTTTTTACCAACACAAAAATTCATTACAAATGGAGTTCGGAATCCAATCCATTGAAAATCTTCTTGTTGTTATCGATTGGATTTGACCTCCACTTGGAAAAAGTGGTTTGGCTGTATCAATCTCATGTAATCCCGAAATGGGCAACGGCTTGCTTTATGGTCTAAAAACTGCTGAAAAATCAGACTATCTGGAGAATGAGTCCTAATACCGATAGGATGAATTCAAAAATAGCAAACAACCGCCTGACGATTAAGTGTTTTGGAATGTGTTGAAATTAGTAAAGCCTAACACGGATTAAAAAAATGCTTGGGTTATAAAAAAAAATTGATCTGAGTGACTCCAGAACGAACAGGAAAAACAAATTCAAATATATGGACCTGTTTTCCGCTGACACAAAGGCTGCTGTTACGGACGCTAAAAAGCGGGCGTGGAATCGAAAAGAAAAGGAAAAACATCTACCTTATCATTTCGTTTTTCATAACCGTTATTAGGCTTTTCTGTTTGCCTTGTCTTCCCTCTTCTTCTTTTTTTTGACCCTATCCTCTTTCTGGAATTTTTTCCCTTCTCCATCAAAATAAACTCCATTCGATTCCATGTCGGACATCGTGCTTTGTAGGGTATTTTTAAACTTCACCCTATGTTTTTTAGGGATTTTATCGTCCTCAAAAAGGGCCCCCAACACCTTGAACAAAGCTGCCCTACTGTAACCGGATTCTTTTTCAGTTTGGTAGGGTTCATGCTTCATTTGGCTCAATTCTTTGACCGTAGAAATAATAAATATCACGAAAGCCACCACGACCACCAAGGTCAATATGAATATATCCAGATTCTCCATATTATTTCTTCATGTTGAATAAAATCAAAAAACCCAAAATGGTCGGGCACCATAGACCTATAAAAATCGCCTTAAGGGGTTCCTTTGCGATTACAAAATAATATTCTGATATCCCGATCAACACGACCACCAATATCATGATAACGATTTCGGATTTTTTAAATTTCTTCATGAATTTTGTTGTGAGGAGACATTGGTGTTTTCCAATGGATACTTGTAAAGGAATTACCCAATCTTCTAAACTTCCCTAAAGCTTGTTGATCAGGACTTGTATTTTGATAAACCCATACAACCCCATAAAGTTTTTTTCGGGGAAATAATATGCTGCTTGAGGGCTGTTTTTGCAATCGGTACAGGGGATTATTTTGAAAACCCGGTGACCAAACAAAAAAAATTTCAATTCTTTTTCAACCCGAATTCTAAGACATCGAAAAAGTGACGTAAAGCATCTGACTTGATTAAGTTAGATGGAAATGCGCATTGGATTTCCTAAAGGATATTGAAACGACAAGAAAATCAGGCTATTGGGAGAAAAAGACCCAGCGCCGATTTGACAAAGTCAAAAGAGCAAACAACTGACTGATGATCAACAAACTTCAATATGGAATACAAATGGCGATACACAACAAGGGTTCAATATTTATCGACTTTTGGTTTTGGGAGAATAAAGGGATGACATGGGTTGGAAATGGATGTATTGCCCGATCATTCCCCACTTGCTGAACGGGATTGAACGCTTTCTTTGCGCTTCCTTTTGCCTCAAAACAAAGGAAATATCAGCCAACGGCTAACCTTACCCCTTCAAAATGGCATTCCAAAACCCCCGGAATTTCAAGGCGATAACGCAAATTTTCGTATTTTCACGAATTGAAAATTAACGCACAATGAATACTTTTCCACATGACTCACAATGACTCCCGACAAACCGCAATAAGGCTCTATAGAAAACTCCGCTTGGGGTGGATTTTCAACACTTCCACTTTCACGGGCAACTTTCTCCTGGCATTGTTGATTGGCTACTTTTTCCGGAAATTGGGCTATGCGGACGATGTCAATTATGTGTTTTTCCTGAGTGTCTTGGCCATTGGGCTTTGGGTGACGGAAGCCATTCCTCCCTTTGCCGTAGGCATCTTCGTCATCGCGGGATTACTTTTTGGTTTTGGGACAGATTTTATTCTGGAAGGTCAAAAAACTCCCGTGGAAATGTACCTAGGCACTTGGACCAGCAATGTCATCTGGTTGCTCTTGGGAGGGTTCTTTCTGGCCGAAGCCATGGGCAAAGTCTCCTTGGACAAATCGCTTTTTCGCTTTACGGTCAAGCGATTTGGTGACAGTCCCGAAAAATTATTGTTGGGACTGATGTTCACCACCGCCGTGGCCAGCATGGTGATGTCCAATACCGCCACCACGGCCATGATGATTTCCTCGATCCTCCCACTGACCAAAATGTTGGGAAAACACTCTCCATTCACTAAGGCTTTGCTTGTGGGCATTCCCGCTGCCGCCACCTTGGGAGGTATGGGCACCATCATCGGAAGCACCCCAAATGCAATCGCGGTGGGTGCTCTTCATGAAAAGGGATTGAACATCACCTTCTTGGAATGGATGGCCTTTGGCTTGCCTACGGGCATGCTTGCCGTGTATCTTTTTTGGTTGTTTCTTACCAAAAAATCTGATCTCAACAAGATTGTGTTGGATATATCGGATCTGGTTTCCTATCCCAAGGACAGAAAACCATTTGAGCGAAACGCTGTGATTTTCACGCTCATCATCACCGTGGGCATGTGGCTCACAGAACCCTTGCATGGCATCCCCATCGCGGCTACCTCCGCGATCCCGATTGTGCTGCTTACGCTATTTCAAATCATCAAATCCGAAGATGTCCGGCGATTGCCTTGGGACACTTTGATGCTGGTAGCGGGCGGTCTTGCACTGGGAATCGCAATGGTGGACGTGGGATTGACAGATATCATCATGGAAAAAATCAGCGCTTTGCCCATACCGCTTGTGGGGGTGGCCATTGTCTTCAGCATCATCGCGGTATTGATCTCAAATGTCATGAGCAATACAGCGGCGGCGGCCATCTTGGTACCACTGGGATTGGCCTTGCCTGATCTCTATGGTTTTGCAGTTCCTTTGATAGTGGCCTTAAGTTGCTCCAGTGCCCTTTTGCTTCCCGTGTCCACACCTTCCAATGCCATCGCTTTTTCCACGGGAATGATTGAACAAAAGACCTTTAGGAGCGGGGGCATTCTTATGATTTTTCTCGGACCAGCCTTGGCATTTGCCTCTGTGATGATCTGGGCACTGCTATTTGTCAGGTAGGGGATTATCCTCTCTTTGGAAAGACCCGAATGGATCCTTGCCTATCGACCAATGCACGAAACATAAGCCAAAAAGGCAAAGCTTCAGACCGAATCCACCGCTGCTTTCATTTTTGCCAATCCTGTCTTGGCCACCTGCAAAGGATCCTCTTTCCAATAATTCGGGTTAAACAGTTCCAAAGAAAGGACTTTGTTTCCGCCCATATTTTTGAGCGTTGTAAGAATTTCCTGCATGGGCGCAGCCCCGTCTCCGGGATAGACACGGTCCTTGTCCTGCTGCTCCTCCCTTGGAATATCCGCGACAAAATCATTCATGTGAAAAACCTCGATCAGGTTTCCATCCAACATTTTCAATCCTTCAAAACCTGAATTGCCCCTAAAAAGATGGTAAACATCGGGCAATATCCTGGCATCCGGATCATTGGCCACCGCGGCAACCATCAGCACTTGTCCCAGATGGTGAAAAAATGGGAATGCTCCCCAAAACTCCAACTGCGGCATCACGCCCGTGCTTCTGCCCAAGTCCAAAAGGGCTTTGTATCTTTTCCCCGCCGCAAACAAATCCAGATTGGCTTTGACACCGGCTGCAGGGGCCGCCACCCGCTTGCAACCCAAAGCAGCCAGCATTTCCATTTCCTCCCGCATCTGTAAAAAACCTGCATTTCGCTGAGTTTCATCATCTACCATCCAGGGAGCAAAACCGATGGCATTTTCAAATTTCAACCCACTGTCTTGGATATACTTCTTCAATCCGGAAACCGTATTGCCAGCCTCCAAATACTCTTGAATGTCCCTTATCCAAAGCTCCACCCCATCATATCCTGCCTTGGCTGCGATATCCAAATAGGCTTTCAATCCTGGTTTCTGCCCACTGATGGTACTGGTATTCAAGCAGAAACTGAATTGACTCGCCTTTGGAGGGGTTTGTCCCTGAAGTTGGGTGGTCATCAGCGTTCCTGCGCCCAATCCCATGGTCTTGATCATATTTCGTCTGCTCAGCATATCGTTCTTTGTTTAAAATCCCCAAAAGCCCAAACTCCCATCTATTTCCCAAAGAAAACGGGAAGATTTATCCGCTCCTTTGGATTTATTTCATGTCCTTTAAAACACAAACATACAATGAGAATCAATGCATAATCCGCCATTGGTATAAAATCACCCCTTCTTTACTACCCCATCGACAATTAATTAATATATTGTTTTCCGAAATTGCTTTTCCCCAAAACAAACCCATGAAAGCTGTATTTTTTCTAATTTCATTCCACCTGACTTTTTGTTTTGCAGCCTTGAGCCAGACCAACTTGACTTTCCAGGACCTTTATCAAAAAAATATCCCCCTGTTTCAGGACATTATCAGTGGTGGTTATTATTTGGATCCCCCGAAGGAAATTGAAGGGCATCCCTATTTCATAAGCAGAAACCTTGAAACAAGCTCGCTCACCATCAATGGCCTCCGCTACCAGAAAGTCCCACTTTCTTACAACATCTTCACGGATGAGTTGATCACTTTTCAACCCATTCACAAACAAAAAATACTGATTCGCCCCGATAAAATCAATGCCTTTGAAATAGAAATCACGGGCAAGCACACCTTCGTCATCGTCCCCGAAAATCCTGGCTACCTGCATCACCGAAAAGGCATCTACGAAATCCTGGATGTCGGCAAAGTCAACTTGCTCCAAAAACACTACAAGCTGACCAAGCCAAAAAGGGAATTGAGTACCTACACCTCGGTTTTTTATGAAAAATCGGATTATTTCCTCCAAAAAAACAAAGAAATAAAACGCATCAGCAAACCCAAACAAGCTTTTGATTTTTTGGAACTTGACAAGAAGATCATCCGAAAACAACTTCGTGAAAAACAATTGATTTTTAGGGAAAACCCCGCAGCCTATCTTTCTTTTTTGACGCAACTGTACAACAAACAAGACCTCCTTCCATGATAAAAAAAATACTGCTGGTTTTGTTGGGATGGACACTGCTCATGGGACCTGCTTTTGCTCAGGTTAAATCTGCTGAAGAAGAGAAATTTTCAGGATTCTTTCCAGGGATTAATTTCGCCCGTTTTGCCAACCAAATCGAGTCCTCTACGGACTACCGCTTTTATTTTGATCTCTCCGAGGTCGAAAACATACAGGTGAACATCAATGCCAAAGACAATACGCTTTCCCAAATCCTTGAAGTGGTTTTTGAAAACAGCAATTTGAAATTTGTAATCGATGGCAAAAAAAGGGTTTTTATCACAAAGGGCTCAAAATTGGATTTCGCCTTGGCCAAGGATTTTTTTCAGATTGGTGAAAAAGGAGAACAAACTGACAGCCTTCAAGGCAATGATGAATTGAAAAGGGCTTTTACCCGAAACAAACTCTATGTCATCGGCAGCCCGGAAAAGAGCAATTCCGCGACTACCGCAACCCTGACAGGGAAAATCACGGGTCTGGAAACGGGAAACCCGGTGTTCGGCGCAGTAATCTTTGAAAAAGTGAATTATTCCCGGGCCATTGCCAACGAACAAGGGATATACAGTTTCACCCTTCCCAAAGGCCGGCATACCCTTTTTGTCCAGAACCTGGGTGGATTCGTGGAGCAGCGTCAAATCAATCTCCAAGGAGATGGGAGTTTGGATATGGCCATCGAGGAAAACATCATCTCACTTTCCGAAGTGGTCGTCAGTTCCGAGAAATTGACAAATGTTTCCAGACCGGAAATGGGTGTGCAATCCCTAAGCATGAATACCATGCGGAAACTCCCGGCAGTATTGGGTGAAGTGGACATTCTGAAGGGATTGCTCACGCTGCCCGGCGTCAACACGGTCGGAGAAGCCAGCGTGGGATTCAATGTCCGCGGTGGAGCAGCCGACCAAAATCTGATCTTGTACAACAACACGACGATTTATAACCCCGCCCACCTCTTTGGGCTTTTCTCGGCTTTCAATCCCGACATGATCGAAAGTGTGGACCTTTACAAAGCGGGTGTACCCGTCAAATATGGGGGAAGACTTTCCTCCGTGCTCAATGTAAATGCCAAATACGGAAGCAAAGAAAAACTGAAAGCAAGCGGAGGCATTGGCCTGATGACTGGCAGACTGACGCTTGAGGGGCCTATCGGGGACAAGACGACCTTCATCATCGGGGGAAGGTCCACGTATTCCAACTGGCTTTTTGATCTTTTGGAGGAGAAAACGGATTTCCGGGAAGGAAGGGCTTCCTTTTACGACTTGAATTTCAACATGGAGCACCGACTCAATGACAAAAACATCATCCGGTTGAACAGCTACATGAGCAAGGACAATTTCCGTTTTGACCAGGACACTTTATTCGGCTATCAAAACCAAAATATCAACCTTAGCTGGACGCATTATTTCAGTGAGAGACTAGAAGGTGAGTTTGTCATCGGACAGGACCGGTACAAATTCGGAATAGAAGGGAGAGACAATCCACTGAACGCCTATGATTTTGGATTTGACATCCAGCAGGATCATCTAAGGGCCGATTTTGTATTCGAAAAAGACCTCAAGCATACCCTGAATTTTGGATTCAGCAGCATTCGCTATGGCCTAAGACCTGGTTATATCGATCCTTTCGGTTCAGCATCCATCGTCAACCAGGAGAAGGTGAGCCCAGAGCAAGCTTTGGAAACTGCCCTTTATTTCGGCGATGACTTCGAGATCAACGACCGCATCTCCGTCAACTATGGTTTGCGCTACGTCATCTACAATTCCCTTGGACCAAATACGCTTAAAACCTACCAACCTGGACAAGCCATTTCTGAGTCCACCGTCATCGGAGAAAAATCCTACGACAAAGGTGAAATCATGAACACCTATCACGGGCCTGAATTTAGGATTTCGGGAAGGTACAATTTGGATAAATTCTCCTCGATCAAAGCCGGATACAACACCATGAGGCAGCATATCCATTTGCTGACCAATTCCTCTTCCATTTCCCCAACCGATACTTGGAAACTCAGTGACCCCAACATCAGGCCGCAATGGGGAGATCAGATTTCATTGGGCTACTACCGGAATTTGAAAGCCAACACTTATGAGTTTTCGCTCGAAGTCTATCATCGGTCGATGAAAAACCTGATCGACTACCGCTCGGGGGCTTCCTTGGTCCTGAACAATGACATCGAACAGGACATCCTGAGAACCGACGGAAGGGCTTATGGTGCGGAGATGATGCTCAAGAAAAACAGCGGTAAACTCAATGGCTGGATCAGCTATACCTATTCACGATCTCTTCTGCGAACAGCGGAGGATGAAACGGCCGAGAAAATCAACGGAGGAGAATATTATCCCAGCAATTTTGACCAGCCCCATAATATCGTCCTTGTCGGCAATTATGAATTGAGCAAAAGAGTCGGTGCCGCTGTCAATGCCAACTATTCGACCGGGAGACCCGTCACGCTTCCCGTGGCCAAATTCGTCTACGGCGGCTCAGAAAGAGTCTTCTTCTCGGATAGAAATGCCTATAGGATTCCCGATTATTTCCGGGTAGACCTTTCCATGAACCTAGAGGGCAACCATAAAGTCCGAAAACTGGCCCACTCCTCTTGGTCACTTGGCGTTTACAATGTTTTGGGCCGAAAAAATCCCTATTCGGTTTTCTTCACACCCGTCAACGGGGTATTGAAAGGCTACCAACTGTCGATATTTGCCCAACCGATTCCATTTGTGACCTATAATTTCCGCTTCTGATGCCGAACCATAACTGTCAAATCTCATTTTTCCTTTTGCTCATGGTCCTTTTTTTTGGCGGATGCAAAGACCCTTTTGAGCCTGAATTTGCGGAAACGGATATTTCTCAATTGGTCGTAGAGGGATTCGTGGAAACGAATGGGGCCGAATCAAAAATCCTCCTCAGCCGGACTACGCCCATCAGCAATCCCACAGACCAACTTATGGAATCCGGAGCACAAGTATCGCTTGAATCGGATTCGGGAACCCAATGGGATTTTAATGAAACGGCATTGGGTGTGTACACGCATACAGGTTTTTTTGATACCCAAAAAAAATATAGGCTGAAGATTGTCCTGAAAAACAACCAACAATATACTTCCGAGGAGCTCACGCCAATCGTCAGTCCGGAGATTGAAGAGGTAAACTTCAGGAAGAATGAGGAAGGAGTTGAAATCCTCCTCAGCACGAGAGGGACGTTAACCTCCGAATATTTTTTGTGGGAATATGCCGAACATTGGATTTTCAGGCCACGCATCCAAACCATCTACATCTACAATCCGGAAACAAAAGAAGTGGACTTCCGAAAACCCGAACAGTCCATCAGCCTTTGCTGGACCGACAATCTATTCCCCAAGATCGTCTTGGAGAATGCGGGAAGGTATTCAGGCAATTTCATCTTTCAGAAACCGATTGTCAAGATCCCCAACCTCTCCGAAAAATTGATGCAGCGCTACAGCATCAATGTCCGCCAAAGGGCCATCTCGAAAGAAGCTTTTGATTTTTGGGAAATTCAAAGGAAAAACTCCGACGATATCGGAGGCATCTTTAGTCCATTGCCATCACTAATAGGAGGCAATTTCAAGAATATATCCAATGCAGCAGAAAATGTCATCGGTTTTGTCAGCATGGGACAATCCAGCGAAAAAAGGTTGTACATCAATGTCGCGGATGTATTTCCCTGGCCGGTTTTCATTCCGGAATACGAATTCTGTCAGGTAGAAACAACACCTACCTTTATGGCAAATTACGAATTTAAATTTGGTTCTGGTGTGTTTATTCCAGCCGTTCCGGAAATTGCAGGCACCACCACCATAGGTTACAAGGCTGCATCCACAGCATGTACCGATTGCACATTGAGAGGCTACAATGTCAAACCTGTCTTTTGGGAAGATTGAATGCCGATTTTATTGAAAAAAACGATTTAAGACCAAATCCAAAATGATTTCTTCACTACTGAAACACATTTCTTTTTTCATTCTGCTAATCCAGGCTTTCCCACTTTTTGCCCAGGAGATCCAAGAAGAAAAGGTGTATGTGCACCTGAACAAAACCATCGCCATCACGGGAGAATCGATTTGGTTTGACCTTCGGGTGGCAACTTCCTCCGGGGAATGCCATTCCAGAATCGTCTATGGAGAATTGGTCAATCGGGAAGGAAAGGGCGTTCAACAATCTATTTTTACCTTGGAAAATGGAAAAGCAGAAGGAAGTTTAGAAATCCCGGGCAACCTTGTTTCCGACCATTATATCTTGCGATTTTATACCCGCATCAGCCCAATGATGGGAAATGAAGGAATTGACAATCAGTTTATCACCGTCATCAACCCCAAGAACCCACCAAAAACCGGCACAAATAAGACCAGTGGATTGCTCCATTATTCACCAAAAAAAGCAAGCCTCCAAGAAAACCTGATCTCCGAAAGTAATGCCAAAAAACGATCCATGTTGACACCTGATCTCGGGGGAATGGAAGGGAAAAACATGACGATTTCCGTCTCAATAAAGAATCCTTTTCTGCTGGATCGTTTTCAGGGGAGGTTTGATAACAAGATTTACCAGGCGCAACAAGGGGATAAAAAATGGATCCCGGAACCTTTCGGCCATGTGGTCTTCGGCAAAAACCTCGTTCCCGAAATAGACACCACGGAGACATTTTTTCTCTCTTCCCATGGCAGCCAATCCGTTTTGAACACCGCCAAACCCAAGCCCAACGGTGATCTTTTCTTTGATTTGGGAGCGTTGAAGCAATATGATTACTTTATCATCCAATCCTCCAAATGGGAGCAACAGTTGAATTTCTCCATACAATCCCCTTTTTGCACTTTGAAATTCAAAGAGGACTTTGTTTTCCCAGAACTCATCTTGGAAGAAAAAGACAGGCCTTTTTTACTGGATCTGATCGCTGCGGGGAAAGTCTCCCCCTATTTCTATCAGCCAAAATCAACTGATTTTCAGTCAATTGTCACGGGATTCGTAGCGGATAAAACGTATTTGCTGGATGATTATACCAGATTTGACAAGTTGGAAACCGTGTTGCGGGAATATGTGCCGGAGGTGGCCGTAAGAAGCCAGTCCAAAAAAACAGTCTTCAAATTACTGAACTCACCCATCAGTGGCATTTTTGAGCAAAACCCATTGATGCTGATCGATGCCATGCCGGTGTTTGACAGCGATGTGATGGCCACATTCAACCCGGAAAAAATCCAAAAACTAGAAGTGCTTTCAAGGGAGTTTTTTCTAAATGCCGATAGATTTGCCGGAGTGCTTAGCTTCACCTCTTATGAAAATGATTTTGGGGGATATGAGCTTCCTGCCACTGCTTTGTATTTGAACTACCCCCTGATTCAGCCAAAAAAAGTGCTCCAATCTCCACATTTCAATGCCAAAAGAGACCAAAGCAATTTCCCGGATTTCAGGAATGCTTTGTTTTGGAAATCAGAGATCATTTCCACTGCTGACTTTGACAAGATTTTCACCTCAGAAATTGAAGGGGAATTTGAAATCACCATCAGCTTTTATGATGAAAAGGGTGATTTCAAGATGCTTCGGGATGGATTTGAAGTAAGAAATTGACTAGGTTTTTTTCCTTAGTTCAAATCCTTTTTATTGAATTCGGTCTTCATGAATTCCTGAAGTTTCAATTGGTAACCAGCCGCATCATGGGAATATTCGGGAACCATTGACTTCTTCTCCGGGAAAGTTTCCATATGCAACGTCTGCGTTGGGAAGGCAAACCTTACCCCAAGTTCATTGGCCAATTTCAAAATCCTGATCAACAATTCATGCCTTGCCTGCAATTCGGCGGCCCAATCCGGGACACGGAAAAACACATAAAACATCACATCGAGGCTATAAGCTGACAAATTATTGAAGTAAATGTTGAAGTTTTCCTTCCGTGTATCCGGATGGGCGATCACGATTTCCCTCAGTCCATTCACAAAAGCCTCCACCAATTCCGGCGGTGTATCATAGGTAATGGTGAGGGTCGTGTAGAAACGCCTGTACTGGCGAAGACCGTGATTGTCAATGGTGGCATCCGCGATTTTTCCATTGGGAATATAGGTAACCGAATTCCTGAATGTCCTTACCCTGGTGGACCGAAATCCGACTTCTTCCACAGTCCCATCCACATCGCCACTGGTGATCCAATCCCCCACCTGAAAGGGCTTGTCGATAAAGATCATAATGGACCCAAAGAAGTTTTTGATCGTATCCTGGGCGGCCAAGGCAAAAGCCAAACCCCCGATGGAAAGACCGGTCAAAAATGGCAATATGTCAATCTCCAGGCCTTCCTTTAAAATATAGAGTGTTCCTACGATGAGCACAAAGGCTTTCATCGTTTTTCTTACCAGAGGAACCAATTGGTCATCCAGTGTAGAATCTGTTTTACTGGCAAGCCTGGCGAAATAAACTGCCACGATTCCCACGATTTTGTAAAACACAAGGGTAATGATGAACGGTTTTGCGGCACTGATCAGCATGGTAATCCAAGAGACCACCTCTATCGGCAACTGCAGCAGCCTGATAAAAAGCGAGAGCAGCATGACAACAAAGTAAATACTTGTGATCCTGGCCAAGGGAAGCAAATATTTCTCTCCGGTTTCACCATAATTGAAGCGCTCGAGGAAATGCAATAGCCCTCTGTCCACCAAAAAAGTAATCACTTTATGGAAAACAAAAAGCATCAATATCAGAATCAAAATACCCGCCAGTTGCCAGAATTGAAGGCCAAAGTAAACCTGATTGCCCAGCTTGGGCAATAGATTCAATAATTTTCCCGTACCGAAAGGATAGGTTTCCTGATGCAGTTCGTTGATTTGTGAAACGGAGAAAGCACTGAATTTCCATTCTCTACCTTTTTTCTCCAAATAAATGCTGGGAAGGCGCTTGGCATCAAAAAAATATCTTGCCTGATTGTTCTTGAGAGAGTCTAGGTAATTCGGCTCATTGGGAACCTCGTTCAGCCTGACATAAATCCCCTTTCCGTCAAAAATCTGTTTCAATTTAATGGTTAATTTTACCGCTTCCGCCTTTTCTTTGGAAGAGAGGGAAAGCGACTTTGAAGCCGCCTCCGGCTCGTAATTGTCTGGCCTTAGGTTGTAAAAAAAGGTAAGTGTTGTATTATAGGGCGAACTTAAATTGTGGTATTCTTTTGGATCAACCGGGATCTGGTTTTCATCCAGAATGACTTGCCCCATCCCAGGAAAGGCAACCATAAAAAAAAAAAGAATTGAAAAAAGAATTGAATTACTATTAAGCATCATAAACGTTTTTGTATTTCGAACACAAAAATAGATATACTAGCCGGATACAAAAAATTTTATCAGAAACATATCCCATAAAGGACGCGACTTGGACTCTTGTGATTTCTAAAAAAAACAGACTGCCTTCCTAAGGAAGGGCAGCCTGTTTGATATGTACATTGATTTATTTGTTGTAAAGCAGGGATTTGTTGAGGTTTTCACCGTTGTTTTCAAACCAATCTTGATTTGTCAAACCACCTGAAACTGCCCAATTCCTGAATTTTAGATAGCCTTTTGAAAAGTCAACCCCTTCCACAACGTGACTAATCGTTTTAGGCACGTACAGCCCCCAATTGAGTCCGTCAACGCTTTTGTAATAGACACCCCTATTGGGATCCGTTCTATCTTTGTTGCTTCGGAATATTTTTATATCAGCCAAATCGGTAGGTTTTCCACCTAAGAGATGGACTTCTTTTCCCCTCTCCCCATTCCCAATAATCATAAAGGGGTTGTACGGAAATGATCCCAGTTCTTTTCTGCTCAATGCGTTTTTAAATATCATTTTCACAACTAGGGTATCTTCCTTATCATGGTTCCTTTCACTAAGAAAAACATTCGCCATTCCAGGCATTTTGAAGTTGGCATTGTCAAAAACAATCAATGAAGAAGTTCTTTGGCCCGATTCCAGACCGTTTGACAGTGTTTTGATATATCCTTCTGAATGTCTGTATCCAGTTACTTTTTCCACACTCTCAGGCGAAATAGGGAATTCAATCCCAAATCCGTTTTTATTGTTCGCACCAGTAGCCCTGATGACCACTTTCAGTTCCAGCTCCTTTATCAGATTATTTGAATTGGTTATTTCCTTTACATTGTACCCCAACACCAAATCATTCATGTCAAAATCTCCATAACTTGGCCATAGATCCTCAAACATCAATGTGCCAAAAACACCCTTTCCTGGTGAGAAGTTATCAAATGCGCGATCCTTGTCATTTGGATAAAGGTCCAAGATATCATCCACACCATCAAGATCTGAATCCTTTGAATTATTATTGCCAACTGGTGCATAATCAGCAATACTGACACCTGTTATTGGATTCCACTTGGCATAAAAAACAACATCATTGAAATCATGATCACAACTGCTTTTGTCCCTTAAGAGGTCTTCCCAACCCATAAGCAGCACCCTTTCGGTTTGGTCATATAAGAACACCATGTGCTCTCTCAAGTTTGGGTCTTTGACAATGGAATTCAATTCAGCTTGTGAATAAATGACTGCATTCCCCTTTGTCAAAACCCCTTTCCAGCCATCTGCAATGAGAAACCAACCCACATTGGTGTCTTTGGAAAAACCACCACCAGGCAGATCCCCTTTTAATTTAACCTTGTCTCCAGATTTCAAAGCAGAAATATTGGGATAGATAATTGTTAGGTTTTTGATGTCTGCAGGTATTTTTGGTTCCTGGCCATTCTTATAATAATAGTATCCAACAGCATTCTTGTACCCTGCCCCATTGTGGACGAAGGTGATCCAAACTTCTGCATCCTCATTTAAAAAAAGTTGTCTCTTATATTTATTGCTGAGAATTTCGGGATTGTGCTTTCTGACGTCTGATCTTTCCGGCAAATTTGCGGTTACACGACGAAGAAATTCTGCGTTTATCAGATCACTTTGGCTAAAGTATTCGGGTCTCCCATTTTTGTCCCAAGTCCCCAATGTGGAAAAGTCTTCTGTAACGGATGAAAGCCGCAAGTAACTGGAATTTAAATTCGCTTCCTGGGCAGCAATTGCCTCAGGATTCGAAGCATCTATTTTGTGGATGATTTTGGAACCCACGACAGGAACCACGACAAGCGGCACTGCTCCGATGAAATCGGTTGCCAGCCATATTTTCTCCAGACTGGAAGGCAAGCTCAAAGTTGTGGTTCCTACGCCATTGTTGTCCAAATAAATGGATTGAATAAAATTTCCATTGTCAAAGGGGTTGCCGTCATAAATAGAATAGGTTATTTTTCCCAGTGGGACATTCACCCTTAAAAAGGACCGGATTTCCAAATCCACATTCTTCGAGGTCGAAAAGTCAAATCCATCGGGTGGTTTGATCCCCGAGTAGCCTTCTAACACTTCGTTTGGATTTGTGTCCGATTGGTTTTCATGTATTTGACAGGACGTCATTGCCATCAATACCATCAAAACAAGTAGATAACCTTTTCTAAGTACCATAATATTCTTTTAAATTCAAGTCACAAAAATAGTGCGTTCAAACTAATTCATTTATTTTTCTCGATAAACACCCCATTTTATTCGATCAAATGAATTTTGATGAATTCACTCTTCAGAAATCAACCCAATTAGGGTTTTTTTATAGGTGTTGCTCATCGGTAATTCTTTGTTGTTCACAAAAACACTTTTCCTGCCTATTTTTTGAATTTTATTAAGCTTGACTGCATAGCTCCTGTGTATTCTGCTAAAATCCTTCCGAGGCAATTTATCCAGCAGGGATTTCATTGTGATATGTACAATGTGTTTCTTTTCCAATGTATGCACAATCATATAATCTGCAGAGGCTTCTATGATCAAAACATCTTCAATTTTGATCTTGACAACCCCTCCATCTTCTTTTGAAAACAAATGTGTGGATTCATTGACGTTTGGTTTTTCTGCAGCATACATTCCGATTGCCTTTTGAACCCCTTTTTTTAACTTAAGTTTATCAATGGGTTTGACAATATAATGAACGGCATCTTGTTCAAAGGCCTCAAAAGCATATTGTGGTTTAGAAGTTACAAAAATGGTAAGCGGCTTAACCTTCAGCTCCTGTAAAAACTCTATCCCACTCTTTTCAGGCATTTCCACATCCAAAAAAATCAAATCAACTTTTTGATTGCGGGTTAGGTCCAAGCCTTCCATGGGACTTCCACAAACACCTACCAAATCCAATTCTGGGATTTCGGAAATATATTTTCTTAGGAGCTCACGTGACAATAAATCGTCATCTATTATTATACAATTCATTGAATAATTTTAGTTGGCGTAAATTAAACCCGGGATAGGCATTAGATTTCCCAATGGGGCTTGAAACTGCAAGAAAACCTGACTAATTGAAAAGCAATGCATATTATTAATAGGGTGAAGTCAAAAATTGTAAACAAAGACTGATTTTTGGGCAATTTCAGGCTGAATTAGAATTGCTGATGCATCACACGGGCAATAAAGTAATCATGGAGGATGGCCTATGATCTGGGTGAATTTTAGGTTTTAATCCGATTTACTCATTTTTTTCTAAATCGGGAGTTTATACTCTTTAAATCGGAATTCTTCCACATTGTAGATGATGTATTCATTTGTGGCTGGAGAATATTTCACTTCTATTTTTCCAGTACCGCCGATGGGTTGTGCGTTGAGCAACTCTCCCTTGAGATCATATAAATATATAAACTCCTGTGTTTTATCAATCAATACAAAGAGATTTTTGTCCCCGCCAAAGGAGAAAAATTGAAATGCCATCTCTTCTGCGGAAATATCCTTGGTAAACAATACTTTGTATTCCGAATCCATGATGGTCACCTTGTTGTATTCCTGCACCACAAAGAGGTATCGGTCATTGTTTTGATCCTTTACCAAATTGAACTTGCTTTCGCGATCAGGCCGCAACAATTGATTTCTGTAAGTGAGTTCTCCCCTGAAATTTACCTGGACGACTTCTCCATCTTTGGTGATGGTGACGATTCTAGTGTCTTTTGCACTCCCTCTCTCGAGAAGGATATAATCCGTGGTGAGGGCATCGCCAAGTCGAATGGGACTGCCTATTTGTGCTTCTCCCCTTCGGTTGAAAAGATAAAGTTCACCTTTGCTGCTGAGCGCAAGCATTTGGTCCCCAACTCCTGCAATTCGGTGATGTGCCGGGACGGTGGCAAGCGGACCATTCACTTTTTTGGGATTCCATCCGTCCAAAGCCTTCCCTTGGTTATCCAACAGGAATAGGTTTCCCGCTTCGGTTGCCACGAAATAGCGGTAGTCCTTATTGTTGCTGTAATCCACCAGATTGAGGTGCGTAATGGCTTCTTCGGCTGGATTCACAGGGAATCCAGGAATGGAAACGCCGAAGCGATCAATGGCGTAAATATTTCCACTGGTGGCAAAAAGCAGTTGGAGCTTGCCGTTTTTGTAATAATCGATCTGGAAAACTTCCGAAACGACGGGCCCGTCCAATTCCTGAGAAAACACCACCTCTCCCTCAGAGGTGATTAGGTAGAGCTTGTTCAATTCGTCTTGGATGACAAACTCCACACTTTTGTCATTGAAATTCTGGATGCTTTTTGGTCCATAGAGCAGTCGGTCACTGAATTGAACCGATTTATTTTCGGTGAGCACCACACTCTGCACAGATTTAATGGGATCCAAATTGTAGCCAAACGCCAAATTGACTTCGTTTTTACCGTCCTTGCCGCTGACATTCATGGCCACCATATCCATGGATTTTAGCTGTGGGGCATATTTTTGGAAAAACACTTTCCAATTGGGAAGGCTCATTTCGACGACGCTGTTCCAGATCCGTGGCACATTGATCACGAAATTAAACCATGCAGCACCCGAAACCCCTTGGACAAATCGCCGCTGGGCGATGGATTTCCCCCAGGTATTGTCGCTGTACACATCATCGATGAATATTTTCAGGGATTTACTGCTGTTGGCAAAGACGAGCATATTTTCCATCCCTGTGATGTAGGTGTCTCCAAAGCCCATGAATTTGCCGTCAAACAAATGTGCGGGGAAATCTGACTCAGAAATCATGAAAATTTCTTGGTTTTGGTAATAATCCACGGGGATCAGGGACAAATCAATTTTCTCCAGACCCAGATTAAATTCCTTCAGCAGCTGAATCTGCTTTTCCACCTGATCGGACTGGATCAAAAGTACCCGATCCTGGGGCTCGTTGCCGACAGTTTCCAACATCAAGTAGGCCAATTGTCCCTTCAAATTTTCCATAAACCCCTTTTCAATCAGGTTTTTCTCAATATCACCAGTCAAGGTACTTCTTGGCTGAAACCCATGATTTTCAATTTGTTGGAGTTGATCTACATTTTGGACTTGGTACTGGAAATATGCTGCGGTTCTATTGGAAATGTAATTGCTAAAAAACTGTCCCTGAGTGGACGCCAAAGGCTTAAAATCGATCTTTTGACCATCCAAAAACACCGCTATCCCGTCAAGGACAATTTTATTATCGGCAAACTTAAGCTCCAGATTTGCCGCCAGTTTGTTCTTTGAAAAATTCTGGATCAAGGGCATTTGGGCCTCGCTGCTGATTCCCGCGACCAAATTGGACAGTCCCTTGCTGCTCAGTCGAAAGACGCCTAGTCCTTTTGGAGAGGGGAGTTCGGAAAACAATTCCTTGTACTCGTCCTTGAAATTGCTCAGGGGGTTGTCTTGTGAAAAACGGATGGCTTCTTCCACCAAAAATGAGGTATAACTTGCGACCAGGACATTCCCGATTTTGGAATATGTCAGGTTTCTTTCAAGGTTTGTGCTTTGAAATTCGAAAATCTCAATGTTGCTGTAATTTCTTTTGACAATCTTGGATAAATCAGGAAGATTTTCTTCCAATTCTTTGATAAAGGATTCGTCTGCCCCTTTTTTGAATGCGATGGTGAACAAAAAATCAAACTCGTCCCTACCGACGGCATGTAAGGAAATCGCCATTTGGTTGCCCTTTAAGGACCGATCCAAACTGCCGGACCTTCCTACCAAACTGTCCAGCGAGACCAATTGGTCTTGAATATTTTTGATCGAGGGCAATTCGGAAAGTCTCTGCCAAATCGGCTGGGTGACCAATTGGTTCCAAGCCTTGATGGGTTCCTCTGTTTCAAACACAAAAATAGCTTCGGACGAAATGAGCTCCAATGCATTTGTTTCTTTTGTAAAAAAACCCCCTTTGTACAGGAAGTAGGAAGCAGCTCCTAGGCTCAATACTAAAACGATGACTAAGATTTGCTTTATTATGCTCACTGCTGTCCTTTTATTTTTTGGGAAGTTAATTCAATCGGGGGCTAAAAAAATAAGAAAACCTGAAATCCCCTATAAATAACCGGGGATTTCAGGTTGGATGCCGTTTGCAATTAGGCTTTTGCCAAATTGTCCAACACAGCCATTACTTCTTTGACGTGTCCTCTGGATACTTCCAAAAGGGCTTTTTCGTCAGCATTCAAATCCAGTTCAAGCACTTTTTCAACACCGTTTTTGCCCAAAATTACCGGTACTCCCAAGTAACAATCGTCGATGCCGTACTCTCCTTCAAGTTTGATACATACTGGAAAAACCCTTCTTTGGTTTTTCAAAATGGCTTCCACCATCTGCGCTGCCGCTGCTCCTGGAGCATACCATGCGGAAGTTCCCATCAGTTTCACCAATTCTCCTCCTCCGGATTTTGTTCTTTCGATGATCGCATCCAATTTTGACTTTTCGATCAATTCAGTCACGGGAATCCCCGCTACTGTGGTATATCTTGGCAATGGTACCATGGTATCACCATGTCCACCCAAAAGGATGGCTTGAATTTCTTTGGGAGAAATATTCAACTCCTCTGCGATAAAAGCCCTGTATCGGGCTGTATCCAATATTCCAGCCATTCCAATCACCTTGTTTCTAGGCAGTTTGGAAGTAATGTGTGCCTGATATGTCATGACATCCAAAGGATTGGACACCACGATGATGATGGCATTGGGAGAGTGTTTTACGACACTTTCTGTGACGATTTTCACGATTCCTGCATTGGTTTGAATCAAATCGTCTCTGGTCATTCCTGGCTTTCTTGGAAGACCAGAGGTGATCACGATGACATCCGAATTCGCAGTTTTGGAATAATCGTTTGTACTTCCTACAGTTCTGCTGTCATACTGGTTGATGGGGGCTTTCTGCCAAATGTCCAAAGCTTTGCCTTCCGCTACACCTTCTTTGATGTCCAACAAAACAATTTCTTGAGCAATCTCTCTGTAAGCCAAAACATCGGCGCAAGTCGCTCCAACATTTCCTGCTCCAACTACGGTTACTTTTGTCATAATCTATGATTTATATTTAAAATTTTAACTGTTTTATAAAAGCGATGCTAAGTTATTAAACAAAGGACATTTAATAAAGCAATCCTTTGATAACTTGCCAAAAGGTAAAAAGATGTGACGGCAAGGGTAATTTTTAGACCAATCGATGGAAAGTTTCCCCTTTCTTTGCCTTTGGTCCAAATTCTTTTTTTAATTTCCGCCAGTTTTTTTTCTTTTCCCGATTTGTCGAAATCCCCGATGCTGCGATCAGCCAAAAGTACTGAACAGCAAGTTGCCTGAAGCTTTCGGCTTTGTCAGTTGCCAAATCTACCCTTCAATTTTATTCGATTTCCGCCATGACATTCCACGGACAAACTGTTTGACCGATCATCCAATTTGATCTCCAGGCAAGGCCATTGTGCAGATACGATTTGAGGATAAAAACTTCCTTATCCTTTGTCAAACATCTCTCCCAGATTAAAGAACCCGAAAGAGTTCTGGTAGGATTTAAAGAGCCTTTGGTTGTTTTGGTCATAAAACTCAGACAGGGAAGTCATCATTTTTGCCTTGATTTTTGGATTTGTATTGAAAATCTCTTGGATGGAAAAATGGGGAATGACCATAAAATCCGCCTCTTCCGAACTCACCATTGCGGTATAGATCCGTTTGGAATTTTCCAAGAGTGAATTCTCGCCAAATGCTTCCCCCTTTCTGACTTTCTGGATGATTTCAAAATTGCCTTTGATGTCTAGAGTGAGGTTTACCGTCCCGGATTTGATCAGGTACAGTGCTTGGCTGGGATCATTCCTAAAAAAGACAATCTCATCCTTCAAATATTTACGGTTATGGATGGCTGGGAAAAAACTCGCCATTTCAACGTCTTTCAACTTCTCAAAAAACCTGATTTGACACAAAAATTGAAATACTCCCAATTCTTCCGAGCTGAAAGTTTTAGAAAATGGATTGATCATGTTATGTTTTTTTGAAATATAAAGTGCGTTTGGTATTGGCATCACATTTAAACCTGTCACTGATCCTGTATCCCATCACCCAGGCGATTTGATCTCCTGAACACAAAACCGTTACGGTTTTTTTGTGGATGAGCGGGATCTTCAAATCTATCAATAAATCGCTGATTTTTTTTTCGTTTTTCATCCCTAAGGGAACAAACTTATCCCCCAAGGTCCATTTCCTTACCGTGAGGGGGAATTCCAAGCGGTCCATGTCCAGCATTGCATTTTCCCTGGCCCTGTCCAACTCATGTTCCCCACTGAGGTGGATCAATTCATAATGATGGTTTTTGATTCGGATTTGGATGTCCGTCGCTTGGATATCGATTGGTTCCAATTCAAAATCATCCGAGCCCACGATCAGCATTTCCCTATCCAAGTTGATGACGTGGGTCTGGGAAAAATAGGTTTTGCCAGGCTCCTTTTTTTGGATCCCCTCCATAATCGAAACCACATCCGAATAGTTGAAGCCGTATTCCCTGAGCCAGTAATAAAGCATCGAATTCTTGCCTGGGAGGAATTCGATCGCATCCAAAGGGAGATAAAAGTGGTCTCCTTCCTGACGGACCGCATTTTTCTTCCATTCCCCGAAAAAATAAAAAAAGGCCCTTCCTGTGTCCTTAAGTCTCTGAAAGCTGAGATCAATGGCCGACAAGCCGTCCGGAAACCCTTCAGCAAGCAAAGGGATCACCTGGTTTCTCAGGAAATTTCGTTTGTATTCATTCTTGAGGTTGCTGCTGTCATTCCGCCAAACCTTCCCGTTTTCCTCGAGATATTTCTGGATTTCCACCCGGCGAAAAGGCAGCAGTGGTCGGATGATATTGCCCCTTCTATCGGCCATTCCATAAAGCCCTTCGATACCTGTCCCCCTCAATAAATTGAGCAGCTTGGTCTCAATCTGATCTTCAAAATGGTGGGCAACAAGCACTCCCTCAAAATGATGCTCCTTGATCAACTCCTCAAACCATTGGTACCGGAAATCCCTGGCACCCATTTGGACGGATTGGTTTCTCTCTTTGAAATCATCTTCTTTTGTTTTATTGACAAAAACAGGAACCCCCCACTCTTCCGCCAGCTCCCGGACAAAAGCCTCATCTCCCTGACTTTCCTGACCCCTGAGCTGAAAATTGACATGGGCGAGGGAAAAATCAATTCCGGCAGCCTTCAGCAAATTCCCCAGACAGACACTGTCCATTCCACCGCTGATGGCAAGGAGATAAGGTTTGTGGGCATCCAAAAGATTTTTTGAACGTATATGTCGGATAAAGTCGTCAACCATGAACCAAAAATACCATTTTTGGTTAATTTTGCCGCTGACAAATAGCCAAATGATCAAAAACACCCTTATTCTTTTATTTATCCTCCTTTCCTATTCTCCCCAAGGGCTCTTTGCCCAAGCTGGAAACATGTTGGAAATACAGCAGGCGGAAGTACTTCTTGGGGCCAGAGGGTTTGAAAGATTGATAGGGGATGTCAAAATGAAACACCAAAATTCCCTTATCTATTGTGATTCCGCACATTTTTATCGGGCAGAAAACATGGCAAAGCTTTTTGGAAACGTCAGGATCATCGATCAAAAAGACCCGGTCACCACCACCAGCAGGTATGCCGAATATGATGGAAACACACGCGTTGCCAAATTGAGAAACAAGGTGGTTTTCAAAAATGAAAGCACTACGCTTTACACTGATTTCTTGGACTACAACCGGGCAACCGGTATTGCCAATTATTTCAATGATGGCAAAGTCGTGGACAGCACCAATGTCCTGACCAGCGAAAATGGGGAATATGAAACTGCTCTCGAAAAAATCACCTTTACCGACAAGGTCGATTTGGTCAACCCGGATTACACCTTGAAAACGGATTTCCTGATTTATAGAACCATCCCGAAAACTGCAGAGACGGTCTCCATCACCAATATCATTTCCAAAGATGGAAACAAATTGAATGCCCAAAAAGGGAGTTTTTACGATACCGAAAACAAAATCTTCACCTTCTACGAAGGGGATGCAGAAAGTGAAACCAGCAGGGTTTCGGCGGAAACACTCTATTATGATGAGGGCAAAAACTATTATGAAGGAAAGGTAAACGTCAGCGTTTACAACAAGGAAAGGGAAGTGGAGATTTTTGGGGAAGAAGGAAAATACTGGGAAGAGCGCAAATACAGCGAGGTCTATGGCAATGCATTGGTTCGGAAGTACTTTGAATCGGACACCTTGTACATGATCGCCGACACCCTGATCTCCCAAGACCATGAATTGGCAGAACAAAGGCATTTACTGGCTTTCAACAAGGTCCAATTGATGAAGGCCGACCTGTACGGAGTGGCCGATTCGATGGCCTATATTTATGCGGATTCCACCATACATCTTTATCAGGACCCTGTACTTTGGAACAACAAAAGCCAAATCACGGCAGACAGCATCCATTTTGTCATCGCAAACGAGAATATTGAAACCGCCTTTTTGAAGCAAAAAGCATTTGTCATCACCAAAGACACCCTCAATAATTTCAACCAGATAAAAGGGAGAAGGATGACCGGGAATTTCCTTGACGGAAAAATGAGCAAGCTGGATGTAGAAGGAAACGGGGAATCCCTCTATTTCGACCTTCTTAATGACAGCACCCTCAGGGGAGTAAACAAATTGCTCTGCGCCAGGATCCTGATGTATTTCACGGATGGCAATATCAGCAAGATCAATCACCTGATCAAACCAGAAGGGTCGTTCACTCCACCCCATATAATGAAGGAAGAACTGAAGAAATTAGAAGGTTTTGTGTGGAGAGAAGAAGAAAAACCCACCATGGAGATCATCAATGCCTGGAGAAAGCCAAAAGAAAGAGACCCAGATCGCTTCGATTTTTTCAACGAACCTAATGTGGTCATTCCTGCCCCAACGGATGAGGAAATACAGAAAGCATTGCTGGAAAAACAAAAAAAATAATCTGTAAGAATCCAATCGGCCGCTTTTTTGATCGATGGGAAAAGCCAAACGAAAGGCTTGTGAAAAAATTTTACATTGATTAACAAAATTTAACCCATAACCCTTCCAAAGTACAAACCTAATCGGTAAATTTATTCGTATTAATAAATAATTTCCTACACGAACATTCCCAGCTTATTGACAAAATTTTACATGAAAGCCCTCTTTCTCTTCTGTGCATTTCTGCTAATGCTCGCTCCGTTTTTGGAGGCCAGGCAGATACGTGTGCTTTCTGAAAACATTGAGTTTACGGGAAAGATCGGTTCCTCCCAAAGAAAATCCATCATTCTCCAAAACGAAAGCAATCAGGCCAAGGAATATGTGCTCAAATTCCTTCGTGGAAATATCGGTTCTACCCAAAACATCAAACTTTGTATCGGGGACGAATGCTTTGATCCAAGAAAGGATCTGGCGAAGATAAAATTGACCCTTCAGCCAGGGGAAATATTCACGGACATGTATCTTGAGTTCTTCTTGGGCATCACCGAAACAAGAGGGAATTTTGACCTGCATTTCACCAATACCGCAAACCTTCGGGATGTATTCATCATTGAAGCCGTTTACAACACCGTAAATCCCAATGCCAACGGCAATGACACTTTCCACAGAGACATCTCCATCGGTGAAGTCTATCCCAATCCGAGCAATAGAGTAGCCTATATCGATTATGAATTCAAAAATCCTGCGGCCTTGGCCAAAATAAGCATCAATAGTTTTATTGGAAACCCTATCGGAGAGTTCAGACTGGACCCCATGCAAAAAACCTTGGTGATCAACGTCAGTGAGTTAAATCCTGGGGTTTATTTTTACACTTTATTTGTGGACAACAAAAATATCGTCACCAAAAAGCTCGTTGTCAAGAAGTAGCTTCTGCAAAGCACTCCATTCTAGGTTTGATACAAATTAATAAAACCTTATATTTGCGATTCCAAAAATCATGAAAAAACTTTCTCTCTATATAATTCCCATTCTCCTTGTTTTGTCTTTGACCTCTTGTGGCAAATTCTACAAGCTGGAAAAAAGCACCAACTGGGAAGAATTGTATACCGCAGCCAATGATTACTATGCCGCTGGCGAATACAACAAAGCCATGATCCTGTATGACAAGGTCCTTCCGGTGATCCGGGGCAGTGAGCGTTCGGAATTGGCGGATTTCAATTATGCCTATTGTCATTACCGCACCAAAAGGTACATAGAGGCCGCTGGTTACTTCAATACTTTTTATCAGACGTATAACAGAAGCCCCTTGGCAGAAGAGGCCATGTTTATGAATGCCTATTCCCTTTATCTGGATTCACCGGATTTCAACCTGGACCAAAAAAGCAGCAGGGATGCCGTAAATGCCATTCAGCTTTTCATCAACAGGTTCCCCGAATCGGATTCCTACGAAAGAGCTACTGCCATGATCAATGATCTGCAAAAGAGATTTGAGGAAAAAGCCTATCAGGAATCTTCACTTTATTTCAAAATGACCGCTGGATTGTATCCAGGTGATTTTTATAGGGCTTGTATCATCAATTTCCAGAATTTTGCAAAATCCTATCCTGACAGCCAGTACAATGAAGAACTGGCTTACAAATTGGTGGAAGTATCTTCCGCATACGGAGAAAGAAGTGTTTTTGACAAAAAAGAAGAAAGACTAAAAAATGCATTGGGCTTTGCAGACCAATTCAGAAGAAAATATCCCCAAAGTAAATACCTGGGAAAAATTGACGGTCTGGTCATCACAACCACCAAAGAGCTCACCACGCACCAGAAATTGAAACTAGATTACAATGAGCAACTGGCGAAAGCCAAAAAGGAAGCTGAGGAAAAGGCGGCAACGCCCGAAAGCGAAAAAAAAGAAAACAAATCTGAAATCAATCAATAAAATAAATATGGCAATCAATCCCTCCATCATCACAAGAGACTTGGATAAGATAGCGGCTCCTACAGACAATCTGTACGAATCCATTTTTGTTGTGTCCCAAAGAGCAAAACAAATCGCTTCCACCATGAAGGAAGAGCTCAACAACAAACTTTCAGAATTTGCCTCCACTGTGGATAACCTTGAAGAGGTTTTCGAAAACAAAGAGCAAATTGAAATCTCCAAGTTTTACGAAAGAATGCCAAAACCTACCAACCTTGCGATGGAAGAGTTCTTGGAAAAAAAGATCTATTTCAGATATCCAGTAGAGGAAACTCCAGATAAATGAGACTCAAAGGTAGGCGAATCCTTTTGGGCGTAACCGGCAGTATTGCTGCTTACAAATCCGCCTATCTCACCAGGTTACTGGTCAAAGAAGGGGCAGAAGTACGCATCGTCATGAGTACTTCTGCCCTTGATTTTATTACACCCCTTACCTTGTCCACGCTTTCCAAAAATCCGGTTCTCCACCAATTCCATGTGGAAGAAACGGGGGTATGGACAAACCATGTGGAATTGGGCCTCTGGGCCAATCTTTTTTTGATAGCACCCATCAGTGCAAATACACTCGCAAAATGCGCCAATGGCATTTGTGACAACCTGCTCTCCGCAACTTATCTTTCCGCCAGGTGCCCAGTGATGGTCGCTCCGGCAATGGATCTGGACATGTACCAACATCCTTCCGTAAAGGCAAACTTGGATAAATTGATTTCCTTCGGCAATATCGTGCTGGAAGCAGAAGACGGTGAGTTGGCCAGTGGGCTTTCCGGACAGGGAAGACTTATGGAGCCCGAGCATATTCTTGATCAGGTCATTGCCCATTTCTCTGCCGAAAAAAGCTTCGCTGGGCAAAAAGTAATGATCACCTCAGGACCAACACAAGAGGCCATCGATCCTGTGCGGTTCATCAGTAATCATTCCAGTGGAAAAATGGGCGCTGCACTCGCATTGGCATTTGCCAAAAAAGGAGCGGAAGTGCATGTGATATTAGGCGAGGGAGCGGTGAAACCCGCCCACCAAAACATTCAGATCCATCCCGTCAGAAGTGCAAGCGACATGTTCCAGAAGGCTGAAAATCTTCATTCCCAGATGGACATCAGTGTCTTTGCCGCGGCCGTCGCCGATTATTCCCCAAAAATTGCAGCCGTCGAAAAAATCAAGAAACAAGGTGAAACCCTTACCTTGGAATTGGTCAAGAACATAGACATTGCCCTCAATCTGGGGAACAAAAAACTTCCGCATCAGATCCACGTCGGTTTTGCGCTGGAGACCGAAAACGAGGCTTTTCATGCCAAGGAAAAATTGGCCAAAAAGAATTTTGACATGATCGTGCTCAATTCCATGAAGGATGCAGGCGCCGGATTCAAACACGACACCAATAAGGTAACCTTATTTTTCAAAACCGGGAACCCTCAAACCTCCGAAGTATTGCCAAAAGACCAGATTGCCGAATTGATCCTTTCGGGTATCAAAAGCCTTCCGGTCCTGATCTAAACTCAAATTTATGGTTATCTTTAAATTCCAAAAGATAAGTATGCGCGTTTTAGGAATCTCCTTTTTATTGCTTTTTTATTGCTTCAGTAGCTCTGCCCAAGAGTTGAATTTTACCGTCATCATCAACAGCGACCGCGCCAGAACGCAGGAAAAAGATGTTTTTGAAGACATGAAAGTGAGTTTCGAGCAATTTTTGAACGGGCGAAACTGGACAGGAGATGATTTTCAGTCCTTGGAAAGAATCAAAGGCAACATGCTCATCACCATCAATGACATGCCTCAAGTTGGCTTCTACAATGCCACGGTGCAAGTGCAGACGGTAAGACCCATCTTTGGCACCAATTACGAAAGTATGGTCTTTAATTTCATTGACAGAAATTGGTCCTTTGAGTTTTTACAATCGCAACCCCTGGAATTCAACCGGTTTTCTTTTCTCAACAATATCAGTTCCCTCCTTGCCTATTATGCATACATGGCCATTGGAATCGATTATGACTCCTTCGCTTTGCGCGGTGGGGATTCCTATTTTGAGATCGCGAATGCTATCGTAAACAATGCACAACAAACCCCTCGTCCGGGTTGGAGCCAAAATCCGAGTGACAGGAGAAATCGCTACTGGCTAATCAATGACATTTATATCTCTTCCGTTTTCGCACCCATCAGGGAAGCGTATTACCTCTACCACCGAAGAGGAATGGACATCATTCTCAGAGAACCTGAAGAGGCTTATAAAAACATATTGGCCGCGATCAAGTTGGTTTCCGATGCCAATCAAGCGCAACCCAACAGTATTTTCACCATTGCCTTTATCGATGCAAAAAGCGATGAAATCACCAAAGTCCTAAAAAAGGCATCAGCAGAAATCCGGACCGAAGCAGTAGGGTATTTGCTGAAAGTTGATCCCAATAATGCCAGAAAATACAATGACCTTCTGAAAGGTTGAGTTCAAATTGTTAGCTTTGCCTTGTAAAAAACAAACTCAATGCTCAAATCCCTCAGCATTACCAATTATGCCCTAATCCACTCCTTGGAAATGGAGCCCAGCAAATCCCTCAACATGATCACGGGAGAAACCGGTGCAGGAAAATCCATCATGTTGGGAGCAGTGGGGCTCTTGTTGGGAAACAGGGCCGATACCAAAACACTTTTTGATTCCGGCAAAAAATGCATTGTCGAAGGCCAATTCTCCATCGAGGATTATGGCTTGGAAAGTTTCTTTGCTATGGAGGAATTGGATTTTGAGATTTCCTGTATCATCCGAAGGGAAATCAGCCCCACGGGGAAATCCCGGGCATTCATCAACGACACGCCTGTCAAACTGGAGACACTGAAAGAATTGGGAAAGGCCTTGATGGACATCCATTCACAGCATGACAATTTACTTTTGGGCGAAGGGGATTATCAATTGGACTTGATCGACGCATTTTCCCAATGCCAAGCAGAACTATCCGAATACCAATCGGCATACAAGGCTTACCAGCAAAACAAAAAAGCCTACGAAAAACTGTCACAGTCCGCCTTGGAACTGAACAAAGAGGCTGATTTCAATAAATTCCAATTGGAAGAACTTTCTAGCCTGAAACTCCAGGAAGGTGAGCAGGCCGACTTGGAAAGCATGCAGGAAATCCTGGAAAATGCCGAAGAAATCAAGACCAAGATCAATGAGATTTTGGCTGCCATCAATGACGATCAATT
The DNA here is from genome assembly GCF_030656585.1 of Rhodonellum sp. NCBI lineage: Bacteria > Pseudomonadati > Bacteroidota > Cytophagia > Cytophagales > Cytophagaceae > Rhodonellum > Rhodonellum sp. The sequence goes on along the minus strand of NZ_JAUSPP010000020.1, from coordinate 4,189 downwards.
CGGTGCCATTCAGATGCTTGGGACGGCCAACCAGGGATTGCAACAATTGAGGAGGTATGCGCAGAAATTTGACGCTTTCAATGAACGCTTTCAAAGTGTACTCATCGAGCTCAAGGATATCGCCGAAAGCCTCGAAGATGAAGACCAAAATATCGAAGTAGACTTCGAAAAACTCGAAACCGTCAGAGATCGGTTGAGCAAAATCTATCACTTGCAGAAGAAGCATGGACTGGATTCTGTGGAAGCCCTGATCGTGTTGGAGCAAGAACTGGCGGACAAGGCATTTCGGGTAGATCACTTGGAAGAAGCCTTGGCCAAGCTCAAAAAAGAAATGCTGCTTTCTGAAAAATCAGTCCTTTCCAAAGCCGAAGCCTTGAGCAAGAAAAGAAAGTCGGGTTTCAAGCCCTTTGGCGATCAGCTCAGAGAATTGCTGGAACAATTGGGAATGGAAAATGCGCGGGTGGAATTTTCCGCCCAAACCATCGTACCTACAAAAAGAGGAATTGACCAAATCGACATCCTTTTTTCCTCAAACAAGGGAATCAAGCCCCAAGCCCTGAAACAGGTAGCTTCAGGCGGTGAATTTTCAAGATTGATTTTTGCCATCAAATACATCATGGCGGATAAAATGGCATTGCCTACGCTGATTTTCGATGAAATAGATACGGGCGTTTCCGGAGAAGTCGCCCTGCAAATGGTCAGAATGATGCAGGATATCGCACGAAAACACCAGGTCATCTGCATCAGCCACCTCCCACAGGTCGCCGCCAAAGGGGATCAACATTATTTTGTTTACAAAGACAACAGTGCCGAAAAAACCATCAGCAAGATCAAATTGCTCAATCCGGTAGACCGCATCACGGAAATCGCAAAAATGATCGCAGGCGCAAATCCCTCTGCCACCGCTTTTGAAAGTGCAAGAGAACTTCTGGAAAAATAGCCATTGATCAATCAAAAAAAACAGGGCTAAGGAATCACTTTCTTTGGCTACAGGTAGGGTAAAGGATGATTTTTGCGGACAAAAAACCGATCATTCATGGCCTAGGGGTTTTGGGTTATGCACTCCTCATAAATTTCCTTATTTTTACCGATTCAATTTGAACCAACCAAAAAAGAAATATCATGTCTGAGAATTTACTGAAAGGAAAACTGGGAATCATCACTGGCGCTTTGGACGAAAATTCCATCGCCTGGAAAGCAGCCCTAAAAGCAAAGGAACAAGGTGCCAAGTTCGTTTTGACCAATGCCCCGATCGCCATGAGAATGGGCGCCATCAATGAACTTGCGCAGGAATGCAATACCATTGTGATCCCGGCAGATGCGACTTCCCTCGAAGACATTGAAAAACTCTATACCGAAGCCAAGGAATATCTTGGAGGCGATTTTGACTTTTTGCTTCATTCCATCGGCATGTCCCCAAACATCAGAAAAGGCCGCTCTTATGGTGACCTGAATTATGATTGGGCGATGAAATCCTATGATGTCTCCGCAGTTTCTTTCCACAAGATGATGCAAGTAGCCGAAAAAATGGATGTGATGAAAGAATGGGGTTCCATTATCGGATTGTCCTACATTGCTGCACAGCGCGTGTATCCTTTTTATACCGATATGGCAGATGCCAAAGCCTTGTTGGAAAGCATTGCCAGGGGATACGGCTATCGCTATGGAAAACTGAAAAAAGTAAGGGTGAACACCATTTCCCAATCACCGACCAAAACCACTGCCGGAACAGGAATCGGAGGATTTGATTCTTTCTATAATTTTGCAGAGACCATGTCCCCCTTGGGAAATGCATCCGCGGAATCCTGTGCAGATTATATCATCACGATGTTTTCTGATCTTACCAGAATGGTGACCATGCAAAATCTTTTCCATGACGGAGGCTATTCCAACACCGGGATTTCGGAAGAAATGATGGATAAATTGAAAGAAGTTTAATTTTCAGAAGCCTCTTTTGAGAGGCTTCTTCTTTTTTTGAATAGAACCCGCTTACAACAAAACGCCCTTACTAAAATGAACAACATTTTAAAAATTTCAACCTGCGCGTTGGCAGGACTTCTTATTGCTTGTAATCCTGAGAAAAAAGAAGTCGAAACCACTGCGCCGACAACAGAAATCTCTCAACTCGAAAAAGAGCACCTTTTGGAAATGGTCGGCTATGCGGACAGCGTAAACCTTGGTCTTGTGGACGACACCATCAAGGGTAGCGCAAGAAGGGAAGCCAAAGGTAGCATTGGAGGGACTGAGGTCACCATAAACTATGGCTCTCCTGGAAAAAGGGGAAGAACGATTTGGAACGGATTGGTCGCTTATGACCAAGTTTGGGTAAGTGGCTCACACTGGGCAACTGCAGTCACCTTTTCGAAAGATGTGGTAATCGATGGCACCGAGGTAAAGGCTGGAACCTACGCTTTCTTCACTATACCGGGAGTTTCGGAATGGACGGTGATCCTGAACAAAAACTTTGATCAACATTTGGCGGATGAATATGATGAAGTGGAGGATTTAGTAAGAATCATTGTGCAACCAAAAGAGCTTGATCATGAAGTTCAACGATTGACTTACGAAGTAGAAAAGACCTCAGATGCCGATGGGCTTATCTCCCTCAGTTGGGATCAAATCAAAGTTAGCATGCCATTCAGCATCAAATAATCACAAAGCTGTCCGAAAGGGCAGCTTTTATTTTTTGTCGCAAGTGGAGTTGCCCGCCAGCCTGTTTTTCCGTTTTGAAATATATTTCGCACGACCCTAAAGATGACAGGAGCCTGTAAATTAGACCTCTAAATCATGCTATTAAACATCAAAAATGAGTTTTCATAGCGATTAATCAATTACCAGGAATAAATTAAGAAGTAAAATGCTACCCAATTTGCCTCAAGAATTTAAACTTTATTCGATTTGTTCGTTTACCCATCCATCACCATCATGATAAACACGAATGGCTTGACTGACAAAAAACCCCATCTTTTTATTGATTTCTAATGAATCTAAATAGAATCTTTTTTCTAAAATGGTCTCATGAAATCTGTCTTCAAGAACTGCTTTATTTCTTAGCGCAAGGATGATATAAACATCTTGAGAAGATTTATCTTCTATCTCCTGATAAATAGCCTCCCTACAGGGCAAACAACTATAATCGGATAAAATGATGTAGCGCTGGGAAATCAGGGGTGGTTTCTTAAGTATTGACTCCAAATAAACCAGCGTAAGGTCATCTTTTGATGATCTTTCAGTGCACGACACTGCCAAAAACCCCTGTAAAATAAGTAAAAACACGATATTTTTCATTCTACCAAAAATGTCTTGAAGTACAACTTATCCTCATTTTCGAGGTCCACATACGTAATATTAAAACCCTTTTCATTGACAAAACACCTGTCCAGGTAAATGCCCTTTTCTGATTTTTTCAGACGCATCTCCGCCACCTTTCGATAATCTTGCTTTGTGTCAAAAGCCATCACCACCATATTCCTCGCTCTTTCAAGAGGATCTCGAAGCATGTCCTTGTTGTAGCTCACATTGGGCTCTTCCATGATCCTGTAGATCAGTTTCCTGTAAGGATCCCAGTGGACAGATCCGAATAAATCATTGTCCTGCCAATGAGATAAAAGAGCATCAGAGTTTTCAATTTCTTTTACTGTTAGTGGTGGTACTTTTTTGTGGCCCTCCGGAAAGGCTTCAAAATCATGGATGAGATTCATCACTCGATCCGTGATGTAAACCCGCTCATCCGCCGCATAGCTGTGCACAAAAAAATCCTCTTGGCTATAATCTGAAGAAATCATTTTAAAAAACTCCCCCCATATCTTGCCTTGCATCTTCTCAGGATAACCAAGCAAGGGTGTGATCTCTTCTGTCCCGAAAGAATAGGAATTGAGCGAGGTCTTAGTGTTGAATGCATCTACAGAAGATGCTATTATATTAGGTGCGCCCGAAACAAAAATCTTGTCTCCGATCTTCCTAAAAAAACGGTTTCTGCTCCACACTGGCATAAATGTTTCCTTGGACTTAGGCCAACCCGTGTTTTTGTCTATTTCATCGTTTTTCCCCATGAAATCCATTGCCTTGACTATTTCAAACTCCTGATTGATCAGATAGACCTTATAAGCGCGTCGCCTGTTTAAAAAAATACTGTCCTCATTTAAAATATAAAAATCATGGATTCCAGATTGCAAATTAGGCTGGTTGT
>NZ_JAUSPP010000081.1:0-8146 GCF_030656585.1 Rhodonellum sp. | reverse complement strand
CATTGCGAATGCATTTCAATACTTTATTTACCTGATAATTAGCCCCTTGTTGACTTCTATTGACTTCACCCTATCGGTGTCAGGTATTGGTCTCCCAATTGTCTGATTTTCTTTCAAATTCAATCCCATTTGGAAGCCTATTGCATATTTCGGGTTGAAGTGTCAATCCCCTGGAAGCATAATGCATGTTTTAGGTTGAACCTTTTGTTTTGTCAAGCACGAATTTTTCCCAGTCCCTAAAATCGGCTTCTTTCATTACCCTTGGGAATTTGACCTGCCCTCCTTTTTGTTTGGTTTCCTCGGTCCATTCTTGAAATAAATTCACAGGGATCAATTTGGCCTCAACAGATTTGAGGGCTTTGCCTCTTGCTACTTTATAATTTTTGTTGTTTTCCTGAAGAAGCGCATCTATGCGATTGGCAATTGCTTTTTCGTCCCGATCGATATTTCCATCCAATCCCAGATACCATCGGTGCAAGTACTCGCCCTCTTCCAAGACCGCCGAAACCGTGAATTCTTTGATGTCACAGTCAAATTCTTCTCCTATTTGTTCCAAAGCCTTGTTCATTTGGATGACAGACAATTGTGAACCCACCACATTCAGAAAGTGCTTGGTCCTGCCGGTGATTTTAATTTCCGCCTTGTCTTTATCCGTAAAGGCGACGGTATCCCCGATCATGTATCTCCAAGCGCCCGATACTGTACTGATTATCAACACATAATCCACGCCTACTTCAACCTCCCCGATTTTAAGCGACTTCACATCCGGCTTCACTGTCCCGTCATCATTCATGTTTTCGGGAAGGAAAGGAACAAATTCAAAATAGACGCCATTGTCCGTAATCAGCGCCATGGAATCGGTGTCCTTTCTGATCTGGGTAGCGAGGTATCCTTCCGAAGAAAGATAAGTATCGATGACCGTGATGGGTTTTGAAGTGATTTTTTCAAAACTCTTTCTATAAGGTTCAAAGGCCACGCCACCGGATGTGTATACTTGAAAATTTGGCCAAATTTCATGGATATCGCTTGCGTTGTGGTAGGCAATCACCTTCTTCATCATCAGTTCAATCCAAGCAGGAATCCCAGAAATCCCACCGATATCCCAATTTTTCGCCTCTTTGGCCAATGCTTCCACCCTTTCATCCCAATCGTTGATGGATGAAATCTCCTTTCCGGGACGGTAAAATCCATCAAACCAAAACGGGATCTGACTGGCACTGATTCCACTGATTTCCCCTTCCAAATGGCCGTTGACTTCCTTCAGGTCCGTGCTGCTGCCAAACATCAGGATTTCCTTCTCAAAAAACTCTGCAGGAAGGTCAAAATCAGCGATTCCCTTGATTTGCTGCATTCCGGCCTTTCGGATGGAAATCAACATGTCCTCGGTCACTGGAATGTGTTTTTTGGTACTCGTGGTCCCACTGGAAACCGCAAAATAACTCACCTTTCCGGGCCAAGTGATGTCTTCCCCTCCGTCGATCACCTTTTGCCACCACTGCTCCCGGAGGGTGTCATAGCTGAAATAGGGAACCTCCGCGGCAAATGCTTGGTGAAGATCCTCCTCATTGAGGATGGTCTCAAATTGATAATATTTACCAAAAGCCGTTCCTTTGGCTTTTTTGAGTAAATCCTTCAAAACCGTTTCCTGTGCCTCGACAGGATCGGGATGGCTGAAGATTTTACCGGATACTTCAACTGCTTTTTTAATTATTTCTCCAATAATGGGCATGGTACTGGGCTGGTTAAATGATGGTATTTAGGATAAATTAAAATCTGGAACCAATCTTTCAGGATTGTTTTCGTGAAAATAATTGAAGAAAAATAATTCCGAAAATTCTTTCCCTTTTGTTGCTTCCGTAAATGCACCTTGAATTTCAGCTTTGAAACCTATCCTTTCAGCAAAAAAGAGTTTGCTTGGCAGTTTTCAGTGGCATAAATGCAAATTTCCAATTTGAAATTCAAGATATTGAAATTCATCAAAGACCATTCCTTTTTTGGAAGTTAAAGCCGTTTATTTTAACTTTTTTCGCTCTACAAAATCCCCAACTTGGGAAGAGAGATTGCATTTTCACAATCGAAGCAGGTCAAAACTCAATATTGCTTTCTACAACAAAAATCAATTTTATGGAATTTTGTTTATAGGGAAACCCGATGAAGACTGAATTCAATAAGTTTTTATTTAACTAAGAGGATATTAAAAATTAATGTGTTTTATTTAAGGTAAAATGCTCTTTGCCCATTAAAAATTTCTCGACAACCCCACGTCTCATCCATTCGATATCGCTTTTGGCATGAAAAAAGTGGGTTTAATAACAAAAAAACGTGAGAATTGGTGGCGTTTTTATTTGGTTAAATCTTACTGTTTGGATAACCTATATGATTTGTAAAATTAAATTGCCCTTTTTATTGGTTTCATTGCTTTTGACTTTCATTTCATGCAAAGAGGATGAAAAGGTAGAGGAAGTGTTGTGTGATCCTTGTGAAAGCCCTCTGAGTTATGAAGGTTATAATTTGGTTTGGAATGATGAATTCGAAGGGTCAAATCTTTCTGCAAATTGGACTTCAGATTTTGGAGATGGTTGTCCTTTAATTTGCGGATGGGGTACAAATGAATTGCAATATTACCAAACGGAGAACACGGAGATAAAAGAAGGTTTTTTGATTATCACCGCCAAAAAAGAAACCGTCCTGAATAGCAATTACACCTCTTCCAGAATCAAAACAGAAAACCAAAAGACATTTACATTTGGCAGAATCGATATTCGTGCCCAGTTACCCAAAGGTCAGGGAATATGGCCTGGAATATGGATGTTGGGAGAAAATATCAATGAGGTGGGATGGCCTTCCGCAGGGCAAATCAATATTGCCGAAATGATTGGTGGAAAAGCCGATGGAAAGGACAATACCATTTTCGGGGCAATTTATTGGGGAAATAATGGGGATTCGGGTTATAAAACCGGTACAAAGAGGCTGAGTAAGGGTGTATTCAACGATAAACCCCATGTTTTTTCACTCTCTTGGGACAATGAGAAAATCGTTTGGCTTTTGGACAATAGCCCCTATTTTGAAATGGATATTCGGTCCGCAAGTTTTGATGCCTTTAGAAAACCATTCTTTTTATTGTTTAATGTTGCCGTAGGGGGTGACTATGTGGGGAATCCAGATGCAAGCACCGTTTTTCCACAACAAATGAAAATCGATTACATCCGGGTGTTTCAAAAAATCCCCGGCTAAACGATACAGAGACTTCACTTCCATTCGAAATACTTCCCATTCCAAAAAAGCTTTACCTGCTAGATGCATAACCAATACGGTACAAATGGTTTGCATTTGAATGAACGCTCAACACGAAATTTGTCTTCACCAGAAAAAACCCTTCGCCAAACCCTATTTTTCTTTCAAAAAAGCACTTCTTTTTGGGCACCGGACGATTTTAACCCGAATTCTAAGACAGCGAAAAAGTAACGCAAAGCGTCTAACTTGAGGTGAGTTCGATAGAAATATCCATTCCATTTCCCAAGGGATCTTGAAACTGCAAGAAAATCAGACCATTTGGCGAATACGCTATAGTGCCAAAATGGTGAAGTCATAAACAGTAAACAAAGACTGATGATGAAGATTTTTCAGGATGGAATGGGATTGTTATGCATAAATCGGGTTTAAATTAGAAAAGAACACAGTTCTCCGACAAATTTTTAGGGATTTTTCAATTGGAGTACTTGTAAATGCAGCTCTGCCCAAGGGACATTACTTGGCGAAAAGAGATTGGTCCACCGGCTTAAACAAAAGGCTGGAAAACATATACAAGCCATTTTTCCAAACCTTAAAATCATGTGCTCCCGGTTCAATGCTATACATATGGGGAACATCATTTTTCAGCAAATACTGATGGGTCCTTTCACTAAACCGGATCAAATTATCGGCGTCACCGCAGGAAATCCAAAGCAGCTTCAGTTTTTCCTTGGCTTCACTTGGGTTGGGAAGCAATATTTCCGGTTCCTTGGTATTCGGTGCAGCAGAAAAACCACCAACCCAAGCGAATTGGTCCAAATTGCCCAACCCAAAATTGAGGGACTGCCCGCCGCCCATTGATAAACCCGCAATGGCACGACTTTCCCTATCTTTTATCACCGGATATTTTTTTTCGATAAAAGGGATTAAATCATGCAACAGATCTTTTTCAAAGGTTGCAAAGGCTTGGACTTTATCGGGGTCCATGATATTACCAATAGCCCTGTCGTCTTTCATGGCGCGCCCATTGGGCATCACCACTATCATGGGTTCCATCTTTTTGTCCGCATAAAGATTATCCAAAATCACCTGAGGATTTCCACCGTTTAGCCACTCCTTTTCATCCCCACCAATCCCATGCAAGAGATACAAAACAGGATATTGTTTGCTTTCGGAATAGCCGGGAGGCGTATAGACCAAGGCCTTTCTCGAAACGCCAACGGTTTTCGATTGATAAGTGACTGTATCAATACTTCCGTGGGTGATTCCGGTTCTCTTGACGTCAAAGCCCTGAGGCGCCTCTAACCCCAAATCTTGGCTTTGGACATGTGAACTGATCATAAAGCAACCAAATAGTAAATAAATTATTTTTCTCATTGTGTTGTTTATTTTTTTTGAAGGTGATCCAAATTCTGTTTTTAAATTAATCTGCTCGCTAGGATAGTTTGACTGTAAAATTCAAGTAGCGTAAAGATTATTCCTTTAGTCCAATCCTACAACCCTTGCTTGGTCCAAGAGAGATCTAATCAGAATAAAGAAAACTTGGCAACAAATGGCCTTGACTACCAATTGGTCCATCTTGAATCGGATGATCAAAGAAGTAAGAGTCAATTAAAACTCAGATGCACAAAACGACTCCAATATAGCATTTACAATTAAATGAATCCTCAAATTCCAATCTCATTTCCTGAATGAACAGCCGGGTTGGTAATGAAACATCTTTCTCTCCTGTAGAAAGATGCTTATCCGCAGTTTCCATTTTTAAAATCTCTACTTTTGCACCCTTGAAAGTTTAGGAGCATGGAGAAGGAAATAGAATCTGGCGAATCAGTGAAGATCAGCCAAGGACAAATAGAACAGTGCATTGCGATTCTGGAGCAACTGAATGCAGATACGAATCAGATTTTTGACATTCCGAAAGAGCAAAGGGTGGCTTTGCTGATGGCTGCCGGTAAATTTTCCCGTCCAAGCAAGGAGGAATTGAAAAAGCGGAAAAGAGGCGCCAAAAAAGTCAATCAAAAGAAAATTGCGGCCATTGCTATTCAAGCCCGCAATGCAACGGGGATTCGAAGTGCACGGGAAGCATCCATTTTTATCGCGCCGGCCATGTTGACATTGACGGGTGACGAGGCCGAGAAAGCCGTCCACCTGGAATCTCCCCGGGAATGTTATGTCTGCAAAGCTTCTTACAACAGACTCCACCATTTCTATGACACGATGTGTCCCGAGTGCGGGGATTTCAATTATGCCAAACGCTTCCAAAATGCAGATCTTACCGGGCAAGTTGCCTTGGTGACCGGCTCCAGGTTGAAAATCGGGTACCACATCACGCTGATGATGTTGCGGGCCGGAGCAACCGTCATTGCCACCACCCGATTTCCGGTGGATTCAGCCCTGCGCTTTGCCAAAGAGCCCGATTTTAAGGAATGGGCAAGCAGATTGAAAATCCATGGCTTGGACCTGCGACATATTCCGAGCGTGGAGATTTTCTGCAATTTTATCGAGCAGCAATACGACCGACTGGACATCCTGATCAACAATGCCGCACAAACGGTAAGGAGACCTTCAGGATTTTACCAACACCTGATGGCCAATGAAATCCTGGAACTGAAAGACCTTTCGTCGGATGCGCAGCACCTGCTTTCAGATCATGGCGTCTGCCTGCAGGAACTGAAGACATTGAGTCAGGGATATTCCGAAGGAGAATACAAAAACCTGCCGGTTTCCTGGCATGGAAAGCAGCTGGGCATAGGCCTGAGTTCCTCTGCCAAGCTGACCCAGATTCCTTACAGCATAGACGATTCGATCAGTACGGAGGAGATTTTTCCCCTTGGCAAGCTGGATGCAGACTTGCAGCAAGTGGACCTGAGGAAAACGAACAGCTGGCGGCTGAAACTTGGAGAAATCCACACCAACGAGATGCTGGAAGTGCAACTGGTCAATTCCGTTGCTCCATTTGTCTTGTGCAACAGGCTGGTCAATTTGATGAAAAAAGAGAATACCGGCAAGAAACACATCATCAACGTGTCCGCCATGGAGGGTAAATTCCACCAGTTCCACAAGGAATCCCGCCATCCGCATACCAATATGGCCAAAGCCGCTTTGAACATGATGACACTCACAGCAGCATCCGACTTCGTGAAGTTCGGGATCTATACCAATGCCGTCGATACCGGCTGGGTGACCGACGAGGATCCGGCAGACCTTGCGCGTATCAAACAGGAATTGCATGATTTCCAGCCTCCCCTCGACATTGTCGATGGTGCAGCGCGGGTGATGGATCCACTCTTTGATGGCATCAATACCGGCAAACATTGGTGCGGAAAGTTTCTGAAGGATTATAAGCCCACGAGCTGGTAGCACCGGGAAATATGACCAGAATTGAAAATTCTGGTCATTTGTAAGTCAAGATTATAAATCTTGACCAGCCGACGCTATTCGATATTTGAAATGTTGCATCCAGACACAAGCGATTTGTAATCCCCTAAGCTGAAGAGGACCATTATTGCCATTTTTTGAAAATCTGTATGCGAGATTTTAAATGTAAGTCAGCGGTTTAAGGGTTAAAAAAACCTTCCAAATTATCTTAGGGAAATGTTTTTCAATTCCAGTATGGTGCGATTAAGAGGATCCCGAAACCCTGCGTTGCCGCGGTGCCTCCTTATTTCAATTCCAGTATGGTGCGATTAAGAGTTGCTAAGCATAAAGAGCACCTAATTGGCGCCCTCGCATTTCAATTCCAGTATGGTGCGATTAAGAGCCTAAAGGCATCCTTCGAGGAGGAGAAAAAAGCCCTATTTCAATTCCAGTATGGTGCGATTAAGAGAAGTATGCCGTTAAAAAACGGTGTGGTATCCACATCATTTCAATTCCAGTATGGTGCGATTAAGAGTTTGCGTATCTTAGGCACAGAATACAGGGACATGATATTTCAATTCCAGTATGGTGCGATTAAGAGCCGGTTGCTTCGATATAGGCCACATCCTTTTTTAACATTTCAATTCCAGTATGGTGCGATTAAGAGGAACGGCTACAAAGGCGACCGGTATTATTACACGTTATTTCAATTCCAGTATGGTGCGATTAAGAGTGGAAGGTATTCGAAGAAGCTGGGTTGGTTTCCTTATTTCAATTCCAGTATGGTGCGATTAAGAGGCAATTGACGGGATTAAATACCCGTTTGTTTCACCCATTTCAATTCCAGTATGGTGCGATTAAGAGAAAATTTGATCTGTCTCAATATGTAATGGCTAAAATATTTCAATTCCAGTATGGTGCGATTAAGAGTACAAAGGTGGAGAAGGTTAATGGTTTAATTATTCCATTTCAATTCCAGTATGGTGCGATTAAGAGGAATTATCAAGCATTCCACAGATACGGGACACCTTATTTCAATTCCAGTATGGTGTGATTAAGAGCTATATAAGTCAGTACTACTATCAAATTTTAGATGCATTTCAATTCCAGTATGGTGCGATTAAGAGACAGCCCATCCGGGAAATGGCCGGCATTCCGCCCACATTTCAATTCCAGTATGGTGCGATTAAGAGGAAGCCGAAATGGAAGAATATGTCGTAGAATACTTATTTCAATTCCAGTATGGTGCGATTAAGAGGATCAATATTTCTATACAGGTTCCTTCCCTTATTTATTTCAATTCCAGTATGGTGCGATTAAGAGTAAGCCTCTGACAATGTCAATGACACGTTTCCTGCTATTTCAATTCCAGTATGGTGCGATTAAGAGTCAGTATTCCAGTAATATAATTGCCCTATCAAAAAAATTTCAATTCCAGTATGGTGCGATTAAGAGCAGAGAAGACAACACCATTGTCCGGTGAATGCACTATTTCAATTCCAGTATGGTGCGATTAAGAGAAGAACAGATTCAGAGAATAGTTCAGCTTTTGCCCTAT
>NZ_JAUSPP010000077.1:0-23065 GCF_030656585.1 Rhodonellum sp. | reverse complement strand
GGTCCAAATCCAACGACCGACTACCTGAATGTGATCTTTAAAAATTTGGATGGGAATTATGCCTTTGAATTTAATATGGTTTCCATGAATGGAATAGTATTAAAAACATTCGGTGCCAATCCCGAGGATAGCACTGTTACTTTGGATGTTAAAGACCTAAAAAATGGACTTTACATTTTACAAATCACAGCCAATGGGAATGAAGTTTCAAGTAGAAGGTTTGTTAAAAAATAAATAATCTGAAAAAATGTCCGTGACATTGGGAAAAGCTAAAAATCTTTTTTTTTATAAAACAGCTTAAATGAGAAATAATTAACTAAAAATATTGTTTTAAAATATGGAAGAGTTCCCCTGGAGGGAGGCTCTTCTCGGAATTGCATTCAATTTTATTTAAATCCTGAATTCGCTTTCGAAGATACCTTGATCACAGATATCCTGTGTAAGACCGATAGAATTTAAAATCTCTTGGGCTGGAATAAATAAATTCTTGCCATGTTGTGGATTGTTTCAGGCAGTCAAACTAATAATTATTATTTTTAATAAAAATTTTTTTCTTGAAATATTTATATATTTTCAATATATATTATAATAATACAACTAAAGATTAAAATCTATAATATTTCTTGGCATACTTATTCAAACTTAGAATACGTTTAATTATTGTTTCTTTTCTGCGCAGGTGAGTAATACAAAAATAATCCATACTAACCCGAATGAATGATATCGAGTGGTCTAGCCCCTTATTTATCGGACAATTTAATTCTTGCTATTGTTTAACGGATTCGTGATCACTTATCTTTGAATCAGCAGGAAACGACCGAAGGTGACCTTTGAACCGATGTCGTATAATTTGGAGTGTTGGGCTCATCCGCTGGTTTGAGCCCATTCACTTCTTCAATTTGCAAATTTTCACCCTCATCGAGAGGGTTCAAATTTGAGCAGGAAACTTCCCTCAGATTTCCATTACCCGATATGCTTTGGTACGGAACATTGAGTGTAAATTTAACTTTCTTTTTCTCTTTTTCAATCCTGGTAATTTTACCTTCACCCCATAATTCCCAAAACTTCATGGGCCAAAGGTATGCGATAGAGGCATGGATTCGCTTGTTGTTATAGTTGTCATTAAAGATCTCCAGTCTACTTTCCAGTTCGTCCATAGACCAGAAAATCTGCTTGCCAACTGCTTTGTTAAGAATGTTGTGAAAGCTTTCCACATGTCCGTTTTCCTGAGGTGTATAGGGATGTGTGAACACCTGGTTGATATAGTTTTCCTTGAAAAACTCACGGATTTGGTTTGCCCCGAATTGAGGTCCGTCATCATTTCTCAACTCGATGTGTACTCCTTTGGAAAGTAGGTCGGCAGGTTGTAGATAGTTTATTATAATATCCTCCCAAGCCACTTTCACCTGGTTTTTCTTCATGTGGAAGCCTACGCTCCAATACAATGCCGCACGGGTAAATGTGTCAATTATGGTAAGGATATAGGCATGTCGTCTGTCTTTTACGATCCAGATTTGTTTGATATCCATTTCAAAAACCTCCAGCGGAGCTGTCGGATTTACTATCCTGAATTGCACATATTGCTTGTCCGAGCCCTTATGCCTTTCTTTTAGCAACAATGCTGTTTCCATAAGCCGCTAGACTTTCTTATGGTTGATGATGAAACCCAAAATCCGAAGCTGAAAGGTCATTTTCCGATAGCCATAGTCCGTATCAGGATCTTTTTGAACCTCTTTTATTTTCTCAACAATCTCTTTGTTGCTGCATCGAACCTTCCCCTCACTGGTCTCCCTGCTTGTGAAGGAGGTCTTCTTTCTTCCTCTTTTACCCGTCTTTGGACTGTAATAGTATTGATGCTTGCTGATCCCAATTAATTCTAGGACACGGTCCCTTCTAAGCCCCTGACCGATATAAACCACTGCTAGTTCTTTCCTTTCGGCCAGGGATACTTCTTTTTTAGCAGTTCATCCTTCAGGTGGGATTCTATTTCCTTTTCGGCGAGAAGCTTCTTGAGTAAATCATTTTCTTTCTCAAGCCTCCTGATTTCCTTTAAATGGGCCGGGGTCATCCCATGCTGAAACCCCGTTTCTCCCATACTTTCAAATTTCTTTTTCCAGCTATAATAAGTTGCCGGATAAATCCCATACTTATCCAGGGTAGGCTGGATTCCGTTTTTCTTCCCCTCTTCCAGGATTTTAAGTTTTTCTTCTTTGGCAAATGTTCTCTTTTTCATCGACGTAAAATTTACAGATTTTTAACTATAATTACGTCCGACTATTTAAGGGGCCTATACACGAGGAGAAAAAAATTATCCTTAATTTAAATGTCAATCAACCAATAAATTGGGATTTAAAACATAAAACACTGAATTAAGGTCATTCTACTATTACTATTTAAAAGCTTTAACCCACGATAAGCTCTTCCAAAAAAATCAATTAAAACTTGAAACCAGCAGAAGCCACTTAAAAACTTAAAAAATTGAAGAATCAACAACCAAAAGGAATTAACTACATTTACTGAACCAATTGTAATTTACTGAGCTTATCACAGACGTCAATTTAAACAATACCTCGGTTCAAATAAAATGAAATACAGATAATTTACTTCACGGCACAAGAAATACCTTAAATTGATAAATTCAATGAAAGGAGGAAGAGACAAAAGATAAAAATTATACGAAAATTTAAACTTTATCATGTTTTTCTTATAAATACAAATTTAAAATCTTAAAAAAATATTATGTGCAATAATTTCCGACTCCAAGCAACACTGTACAATTTAAAACCTTTCAATAAGACTCTAATCTTTATCTCAATTTTATTTACAATGAATTCTTGTTTTGAAATAGAGGACAAAAAGAAAACAGTAGAGGACTGCGACGTTTGCATTAGCCCTACCACGTATCAAGGTTATAAAAGCATTTTTTCTGAAGAATTTAACACTTTGACCCTTGGAGAAAGCTGGGATTATGTAGAGGGAGATGGTTGTCCAGAAGAATGTGGATGGGGATTGAGCAAAGAACTTCAGTTTTACAGCAAAAATAATATTGAATTTACAGATGGGAATTTAGTTATCAAAGTTAAAAAAGAAGTTAAAGGACAAAGCCTATATACTGGAGGCAACATTACTACATTAAACAATTTTTCATTTACATTTGGAAGAATTGATGTAAGAGCAAAATTACCTAAAGGTCAAGGAATTTGGTCAATCGTTTCGTTATTAGGAGATGACATTGTTACAGAAAGATGGCCAACTCCCGGCCACATAAGCTTAATGGAAATGAGAGGGGGTCAAGTAGAAGAAAGAAACAACACCGTTGTTGGGAAACTTATTTGGGGTACTCCTAATAAAGTTGAAGCAATAAGTGATTATGTTTCACTTAAGAATGGAATTTTCAACGAAAAATTTCATGTATTTTCTGTTATATGGGAACCATCAAAAATTCAATGGTTAGTAAATGACCAAGTTTATTTCGAAAAAAATATTGACGCGAAAATGAGTGAAACCTTTAAAAAACCATTTCACTTAAATTTAAAGCTAGCTGTAGGCGGTACATTTCCTGGCAATCCTGACAATAGCACTATTTTTCCTCAAGAAATGGTTGTCGATTATGTTAGAGTATTTCAGAAAGAATAAGTTCTTTCTGAAATACTCATCAAACAATCTAAATTTCATTTTAAATATTGAAGAATAAGCATATTAAAAGGAACTAGTTTTAAATCCTTGATAATGTTGAAGATCAATAATTCAGAATTTTTTTATACTTAAAGGCTTAATATAAAATTAAAATGTCTACCCATAGCTTTATTCAGACTACTGGTGAAATAATGAAACAAACCAAAACTGATTACTTTTTTACAATACTTTTTCTTTTAATCTCAGCTAAAGCATCATTCCTATATGAATTTGATGTCTTTTGGTTTGTCTTTTCATTTTCTTATTTATCATACGGACTTTATAAAAAAAGAATTTATGAGACTGATCTTTATTTTTTCGTTGGTTTCGCAGGTATATTCTTGGGATACATTTTATTTAGGGATTTATTTTTTAATAAATTAGGAATTTCCTATTTATTAAGTGATGTATTTTTTTTGCTTAAATTTATTTTTCTAGCCTACATATTTTGTGTTGTAACAAAGAAAAACGCAACATATTTAATCTCAAAGGTCATTATCCAATTTGCGAAGATTTCATTGGTATTGTATCTTTTTCAATTAGTAGGAGGAGGTGAAATATTATATGCAATTGGAAAGACATTTCATAATAATATTTTGCCCTATTCCGGAATAAGTGATACCTACTCAAATTTTTTAATATTTACATATGACAAGGTTCATGCTATTAGAAATTCTGGATTTTTGTGGGAACCGGGAGCTTACGGCTGTTTTTTAATCATAGCTCTCCTATTTTATTTTATGAATAATCATTTTTCAATTGATAGAAATGTTATTATAGTTATTATTGCAATTATAACTACCTTATCAACTACCGCATATTTAGCTCTTGCAGTTTTAATGCTATTATATTATCGATATAACGGAGGAATAATAAATTTAAAAATGATACTATTTTTTATTTTTGGAATACTTTTGTTTACGTTTTTACCTTTTCTTGGTGATAAAATAGGAGCTACATATGAAAGTGATCTAAAAATACTAGACGATTATGATGAAATTAATAATCAACTGGAATATTATTCTGAATATGGGGGTGAGGTTAAACTTAATAGGTTTTCCAGTATAGTTTTCTTATATCGGGATTTTGGATGTCAATTAATGTTTGGAATAAGCAACGCATATGTTAAGTTAAAAAGCAGTGTTTATGGTGTGGAAATTAGTAAATTTAATATTTCAAACGGGATTATTGACTTTATTGTCAAATTCGGTCTAATTGGTTTCATATTTTCACTATTCCGGATCGGACAATTTATTTATTTACATTATAATAAATTCGAATTCTCGTTTTATATAATCCTAATGATTCTAATCATGAATTTTGGATCACCAATTTTCATTCTCCCAATCACCTTGATCTTCCTGTTTTTATCACGATTTTCAATGATTGAGGATGAATTCGAAGAAAATGAAGAAACGGAAGAGATTTGAATCAATCATCACAAAATTTCAAAGTGTTTCCCCATTTTTTTGAAAAGATTCAAACGGGAAATGATCCCCATTGCCGCTTCCACCCTGGACGCCCGGGCCAGCAAGAGCCTCATATTCTGGAAATACTCTACTGCTGGCTGGTTCCGGACACAGCCGGAAAGAGATACTGCAAACCACGATCAAGGTCCTGGACAGCAAGAAAAAGAAGCAGACCCATCTGGGCTACTATTGACCGTAAAGTTATGTTCGATTACCAGCAGGGCCGAGGAAAAACCGCTCCGGAAAAGATATTGGACATATTCAGTGGCTACCTGCAGACCGACGGTTCTTCGGTTTAAGAGCAGTATGGCAGGAAGGCGGATGCGCCCCATCTGTGCTGTTGGACACATGCCAGACAGGAATTTTTCGGGGCAAAGGTCAACAATAAAAACCGTGCCGGTCTGGCACTAGTCTTTATCCAGAAACTGTATGCCGTAGAGGCCCACTGCAAGGAAAACAGATTGGATACGGCATAGCGAAAAGAGTACCGACTTGACAATGCCTTCCGGATGCTGGAAGCCTTTTCCAAATGGCTATAGGAAAACTATGCAAGGGTGCTGCCAAAAAGCATCATAGAAAGCCATGGCTTAAACCATAAACCGGTGGGTAAAGCTCTTCAACTACCTAATGGACGGCATTCTAGAAATCGACAACAACGTCATCGAAAACATGATGCGTCCAATTGCACTTGGAAGGAAGAACTACCTGTTTGCGGCATCACGCGAAGCCGCCCAGCGGGCAGTCATGCTCTAATCCTTCTTTGCGATTTGTAAAAGGAAGAGGTAAATCCACAGGATGGGCTCAAATAGGTCTTTGATCAAATCATTGACACCAACCTTGCAGAGATCGGTAACTTGCTGCAGGCAAACTGCAAGAAAAATCTCCTAAAGGAGCAACCTTAACATACAAGACTGTATTGAACAGGTGGATACAGCTCATCTCCGTATTTAAATTGCTTTAGGAATTCCTAGCTGAAGGCTTTTTTTGTTCATGGGATAAGTGGGAAGTTAATCCTGAAAGCGTTATTTACTTAAACAATCCAGACCTTAAGAGGACCGAAAAATTAGAGAAAAACTTCTTCCACCAATTTAACACTTACAAGAAGCTACGGATTTTTATTAGACTCATAGTTGCTCCAACTCACCTTCAATGGAGGTATTGCGGATAATAATAAATGGAAATATTAAAATTTCTTATTAAGGTATAACTCTTCAAAAACAGAATTTAAATGTTCTCCAAATATTTCCATGTTATACTTTTCTTTTTGAAGTTTTAATGCGTTTTCGCCAAATTCAAGACATGTTTCAGGATTTTTCAATAAATATTTTACTTTTATTACCCATGCATTTACATCATCCTCCGGCACAATAAATCCAATTCTTTCTTTCTCAACATCAATATCGATATAATCATTCTCAGTTATAACAACAGGTTTCCCCATTGCAAGTGCATCCAATAAACTTGTGACACCAAGCGTGGATTGTTGAGTCATCTTAAAACAAATCAATATCATCCGCGAATTTTTATAAATCTCTAAAAGTTCTTTATAGGTTACACCACTTGTGTAAATTTGAACATTATCGGTAATATTTTCTACCTTTGGGACATATCCTGGTCTTGAATAAATCTTCAAATTAAAATCAATTGATTTAAATGCTTCAATAAGGGTATCAAAATCCCTATCAGTCTGTCCAACACTCACTGCGTAATTTTCTTTTTCAGCAATTGGTATTAAATCATTTCCTTGATAAAATAAAGATTCCGCACCCCAATTTAAGTGAACAAATCTTTTGTTGTCAGCATCATTTGATGGGGAGAATGCTTTAACATTCTCGGATTTTATCTTATGACTGATAAAAACCAACCTATTAAAACCTTTAACCAAATGACGTCCAAAATACTTAATTATTTTGTT
The DNA here is from genome assembly GCF_030656585.1 of Rhodonellum sp. Classification (NCBI taxonomy): domain Bacteria; kingdom Pseudomonadati; phylum Bacteroidota; class Cytophagia; order Cytophagales; family Cytophagaceae; genus Rhodonellum; species Rhodonellum sp. Next base: position 16,006 of record NZ_JAUSPP010000077.1, on the reverse strand, counting down.
TTTGGAATTACTACCTAATAATGGATAATGAATCATTGCTACTATAGGTTTATTAATTATTCCAAGTAATTTCAAAATCAATAAAAGCTTTGTTGTTGCTGCAGCAAATGGTGCGTATATAATATCAATTTCCTTAAGCTTAAATAATACCCTGATTTGTTGGTCAAGATGTTGAATATGAAAAACATTCCCGATTTTGTTCAAAAATTTATATTTCTCATGGGGGAGAATAGTTACTTCAAATACATTCAAATTATCCAATTCGACTTTCCCCCAAAGCTGCTGACTAGGTGTGAGCCCATTTTTCCAATTATTGTAATATTTATCCAATGGATAATCATTAACCATTAATATTCTCGGTAATTTTTTCATAGATTAAATAGTTAAGTATATTTTTTTTTAAATATCAATTTCTTGCCTTTCTATTTTGAATTTGTCATATACAAAAGGAAACAAAGTTTTCACCCAAAATTTTATGAACATCGCAGGTATTTCTCCTGGAAAATGCTTTTTTAAAAAAAACATATATTCCTTGTATTGCAGCCCCTTTGGACTGTAAAGAAACTCAATTCGATCGCGTAATTTCGTATCCATTGATTTCCAGTTTCTAACCTGATCATAATTACAATTCCCCAATACGCCAGGGGCAACCCAAACTTGAAATCCAGCTTTTTTTGCATTCATGGTGTAATCGAAATCGGCTATTCCATGGATATATTTTTCATCTAAAATTCCAATGACAGTTGGTATTTCCTTCGGCACAAGCATAATGTTTGCACACCCAAAATCACATTCAAGTTCTTGTGAAGCACTATTTACCAGGATATGTTTGAGTTTGTTGGGAGAATAAAGCTTAAAACCTCCATAAGTAAATTTTCCTGTTTGAAAGTCCGTAGTGGTTCCGATTGTAATATTTGGAGTTTTATTCTTGAGCCTCATTGATAAATTGCTTTGAACCACCCTCTCCAATGTGTCATCAAAAATAAAGGTGTCATCATTCAGAAGTAAAAAATAATCAAAATTCTTCCCTGAATTGAGCGCATAATTCCATGAATTCCGCATTCCACCGGCCCAAAATAAAGATCCGTCTCCTTTATATAAATTTACACCAGGAAATCTATTCAACACGGCCAACCCAGTACCATCTTGAGAATTATCGTCTGTCAGAAAAACCTGTATATCAAAATTTTCAGCAGATTTTTGGCAAAATAACCTCTCTAGGCATGCCAAGGTTTTTTCTTTTCTATTGAAACATGTAAGTAAAACGGCAATTTCCATCATTTATATTTATTTACTGACTTATAAATTTTCAACTAACATACCTCCTACCTATCCCAAATCCCTACAGCCTTTTTATCAACTATTTTTTGAACTTGCTTAAAAGTTATTATACCCAGAAAGGTAAAAACCACAATATTTGCGGTGATAACTCCTGGTAAACCGTAATGGTTTCCTAGGTAAATTGACAAAGGAATATTTATCATTGCAGCAATCACAATTGAAATAACTTGAACAAAAAGTTTTCCAACCCCATATATGAAAGTGACGTGTATGTTATACCAAAAAAATGCTACAAAATACACACCCAATGTCCACGTTACAGCAAATGGAACCACCAATGAGTCTCCAAGCCAAATTCTGAAAACCACGGGAGAAAGCGCTACGCATAGTACATTAAGAACAAAAAACAAATAAAAGATTTTGCGAAGATTATTTAAGCTCTTTTTCATCCATGCATAATCCTTTAATTGATATGCATCTGTGAATGCACTCCAATAGGGATTTAATATGACGGAAATAATCATAAACAAGGCAGTGAAGTACTTGTACACCACATTAAATACTGAAACTTCTTCCAAACCTAAAACATTCGCTATTATAATATTACTTGTTTGGTAGAGGACTAAACTTCCCAACTGAACAATAAAAAACAACCAACCCATACTAAAAAGTCCTTTGGATTTTTTAAAATCTATATTTTTTAGATTAGGTGTAAAATCATATAAGTCATTATAATAATAATAAATCGTGTAAAATGTCAAAGAAATAACGGGTGAAAAAGCCAAAACCATTACCAGATAGATTAAATTCATATCTGCGAAATAGCTTAAAAAAAGAACTCCTATTAAAGAAATTACCAACGCTATAGTTTGTATAATGTTGACTTTATAAGAAAGATGAACTGCTGTCAGGAGCACGGTAATTGTCTGTAAAACGAACTGTGCGCAAAAACAAATCAAAACAATGAGTACAATTATATCCACTGTACTGGCCAATTCAATTGGTGTATTAAAAATTTTTGTCCAATCCACAAATGTGTGTACTAACAAAAAGAAAACAAAAAATATACTTGCTATTATTGCTAAAACTGCATAAGTAGTGCTAACATAAATTTTCCCATCCTGATTCTGTTTCTGGGCATATTCGGAGGTGATCTTATTTCTCAGACCATTTCCCATTCCGAGGTCAAATTGATTCATCCAAGCTACAACCGAACTTATTGTGAGCCAAATACCATAATTAATAGCTCCTACATAATTTATGGAAAGCGGAATCAAAATAAGGGAGATCAATATCCCTACTCCTTTAATTCCTATTGAGTTTATTATGTTTTTTATAAGCAATGAAGACCTATCCCCGTCTTTGAAAGCTGCTTTTAGCCTGCTTAAAATTAATCCTTTCGAAGGAAGATTGGTAAAAAATCCTATAATATTTCTTAACATTCAAAATTACTTAAAATTAGATAAATCACATAATTATATTGATACTGTGTTTTTATCCTTTGCGCTGTAGTAGCCATATCCAAACTCACTTCCAAGATATTTATCAGAGTCATTTATCACTACGAAATTTTGCTTAAATATTTTATTATCAATTATTTCCGACAATGATTCTAAATTATTTATTTTAGTATGATTCATTCTCACAACAAAAACCATCAAATCGGCCAGTTTGCTTAAGGAATAAGCGTCTGCAACCAACCCTATAGGTGAAGTATCAATGATTACATGATCATAAGATTTTTTTAAAACATCAATAATCTCTGCTATTTTATATGAATTGATAATCTCAGAGGGGTTTCCAATTGATTTATTTAAGCCTACTAGATCCAGATTTTCGTTTACCCCAGAAGACACAATTATCTTTTGGATATCTTTTACATCATGTTTAAGGTAATCTATAAGTGAAAGTTCGGATTTAATTCCCAAAGATGTAAAAACACTTGGTCTTCTTAGATCAAAATCAACTATGACTACTTTTTTATCAACTAGGCTCAACGTGACCCCAAGATTTATGCTGAAAAAGGTTTTGCCCTCCCCTGACATAGATGAGGAAACTACAATAACTTTACTTTCATTCTCTGATTGGAACTTCATGTTATTTCTAATCATCCTCAGCTGTTCGGCAGGTGGAGAAATACTTTTGGGCGTAATAGCGACCACTCCTTTTTCTTCATTTTTCGCTATTTCTCCCAAAACCGGGATTTTAAGAATTCTCTCCACTGTCCGCTTGGAGGTAACTTTTGAGGAGAGTGAATATTTGGCGAAAATTAAGGCCAAAGGAATGCACATACCAAGTCCGAAAGCGCCAAGCATTATGAGCAACTTATTAGGTTTAACTGGTCTCAGACTTGCAATTGGGGGATCAACGAGTTGAGCGCTCGTTCCTCCGGTTATTTCCAAAGCAAGTACTGATTCATCTCGTTTCCTGAGTAAATATTGATATTGTTCTTGTTTAAGATCTTTATTCCTATTTATCTCAACCAATTCCCTTTCTATACCCGGAATACTTTGTGCTTTATAACTACTTTCGTTGAGGGTTGCCTCATAATTTCGTTTACTAATTTGAAGGTTGGATTTAATGCTATTTATGTTGGCCAGTATGTTGACCTTATAATTTAAGATTTGGTCATTTAAACTTAGCAGCTGGGGATTATTGGGCTGGACAATTCTTAAAATCCTTTGTTTTTCCCGAAGGAGGTTATTGTATTGGTTTAGTAAATCAGAAAGTGAAGGTTCGAGTCCGACCAAACCACTAGGAATAAGTTCTAATTGGTTGGCTTGATTATTCATATTGAATTCAATGGATTCAAGGATATCAATTTTTCCACTGACTTCTGCTACCTGCTTTCTTGTTTCAGCAGAGCTTTCCAGGTAAATTTTGGAATTCATGCTGATGTCGGTAATATTATTTCGGGTTTTGAAATCTTGGCCTGATCTTTCAAATCCTTCTAAATCCTCTTTCACAATCCCCAATCGTTCGTTAATAAAATTTATGGTTTTAATAGCAGTTTCATTTTTTTGATTGACAATTTTCTCATTATATCCATTTATAACAGAGGTCATAATTTGTTTTCCCATTTCAGGGGAGGTGTCAAGCATCCGAATATAAAGTGTGCTTGATTTAATGGAGGGGTTTTCAAATTCCAAAGCTTTCGCATAAGCCTCAGTTACAATTTGGGGATTAACCAATTCGATTGTAACCTCCCCAATTTCGTCTGAAAGGTCATTTATTTTCGGTTTTTTTGTAATTGAAATTTCACCGAAGGATGATTTGAATTTTTGACCAAATTTCAAAGGCATCTTTTTTCCTTCTCCCAAAATCAAATCGAAATCACTTTCCGATTTAATTTGAATTTCAAGTAATTCTGAGGACGATAAGAAATTTTTACTGAATTCATGTACTTGCACATCAATGGGTGAGTCGTATGCATCAAGTCTATTTTTAAAAAAACCTGATTTATCGTAAAATTTAATAAACCCCTTGTTTTTCATGATCGCTTCCATAAGTAGAGATTTGGACCGTAACTTTTCAAGTTCATTTTCTACAGTTATGGAAGACTTAAGGTTTTCCAAATCACTAATAATGGCATTTTCTGAGACATTATTGTTCCTTTCACCTTCCTTGATAATGACAGTACTTGAAATCAAATACTCTGGCGAAATGGTTTTAAGATAAATATAGGCCGCCCCGCAAACAAGGAGACAAAATATTGGGAATAAATACCAGCTTTTTAAAATTGTCTGTAAAACAAGTTTAATATTGATGGGATCCTCATTTTTAAAAATTTCTTTACTCGGTCTCTTCATATTATTTCATTTAATTTCGAATTGAAAGAGGTTTCAATATTGAAATATGTTTTGCCAGTTAAAAAGAATGGGAACGAGGAGGGAAACGGCTAATCCAGCGAATATCATACTTCTTTCATTTGTACTTGCCTTTACTGATTTCATTTTGTCAGGTTGGACATAGATTAGGTCATTCTGCTTGAGATTGTAATATGGTGATTTTAGAAGGTTTTTATCATTAAAATCAATTCTTACAGCTGATCTCACTCCTTCCGATTCTCTAATCAACAGCACGTTCTCTCTAAGTCCAAATTCTGTCATGTCACCAGCCAAGCCCAAAGCTTCAAAAATACTTAATTTTTCAGAGGGCACATAAAATGTTGAGGGGTTGTTTACCTCACCTATAACAGTCACTTTAAAATTTGCAAATCTAACTGTGACAACTGGATCTACAATATATTCACCTATTCCTTTTTCAATTGCTTCGGTCGCCTCAGATTTTGTCAGACCTTGCAACTTAATTTTTCCTACAACAGGAATATTGACTTCCCCTTTTTCATTTACCAAAAATCCTTCCGCATTTATATTATTGATGATATTTCTATTGAAATCTAAATCTGGTGAAGGATTGTTGAACATTGTATTCATTTCGGGTTGAAGGCTGCTAAGGCTAATTCTGAGTAAGTCCCCAGCCTGAATTTTCACTATCCCTTGGTCATTTATTTCTGCCTGGAAAGTTTTATCAAATTCTAGATCGCTCATGTAGGTTAGATTTCTCCTTGCGCAAGAGAAGAAAATAAGAGGAAGCATCAGAAAAAGGAAAAGGGGTAATATGGAGGTGTTGTAGCGGTTTTTAATCATGGTATGATAAGTGATTTTTCTTTTATTAATTTAAATTACGCCATCTTCTCTTCACATCCGTTTTCTTTATAATTTAAATTTTTCGAATATTGGGAAAACGACTAGAATGGATATGTAAAACATTTATTATTATTTGAAATACATATTTGCAAATATAAAAATATTTTTCCTGCATTTCCACTTTATTTTATGAAATTAATGTTCATCATCATTGAACTCCAACTTCCAATAAAGGAAGGATAACAGGCTATAATTTAGACGAATCAAACCCTACCCCCTTTCCCTTATATTTATCGTTATCAAGAAAATATCCATTTTCTAATTTTCCTCAAAGCTAAAGCTTTTTTTTATGCTCTTCCATCCATTTTTGATTACCTTTGCAAATTCTTAAAATCATTTGCATCACGCCAAAAATCCACCAAAATCATGACTGAGGTCAAGCTCTTTTCAGGGACAAACAGCCACAAATTAGCAGAAAGCATTGCCAGAAATTATGGGAAAAAGTTGGGGGATCTCACCATTTCCAAATTCAGTGATGGCGAAATGTCTCCAAGTTTCAACGAATCCGTAAGAGGATGTACCGTTTTCTTGATCCAATCTACCAATCCTTCTTCGGACAACCTGATGGAACTTTGCCTGATGATAGACGCCGCCAAGAGGGCGAGTGCCTATAAAGTCTGTGCAGTCATTCCTTATTATGGATATGCCCGACAAGACAGAAAAGACAGACCGAGGGTTTCCATCGCCGCAAAGTTGGTTGCCAATATCCTCACCTCTGCCGGAGCGGACAGGATCATGACTTGTGATCTTCATGCGGGTCAAATCCAGGGATTTTTTGATTTACCTTTGGATCATTTGAATGGTTCAGCTATCTTTGTGCCCTATTTGGAAGGCCTTGGTTTGGATAATTTGATTTTCGCAGCCCCTGATGTAGGGGGAGTAGCAAGAGCCAGATCTTACGCCAAGCATTTTGAAGTAGAAATGGTCGTCTGTGACAAGCACAGAAAAAGAGCAAACGAGATCGCTTCCATGCAGGTCATTGGAGATGTGGAAGGAAAAGATGTTGTATTGATCGATGACTTGGTTGATACCGCGGGTACCCTTTGTAAAGCTGCGCAAATCATTATGGACAAGGGTGCCAACTCCGTTAGGGCGATTGCCACACACGGTGTTCTTTCTGGAAAGGCTTATGAAAACATTGAAAATTCTGTTTTAACAGAATTGGTGGTGACAGACACCATTACAATGAAACAAAAATCCGATAAAATAAGGATTCTTACAGTAGCGGATCTGTTTGCAAAAGCAATCCACGCAGTAACAGGAAATACCTCCATCAGTGCTTTGTTTATTTAAAGAAAAAAAACAATCAATTATAATTTACACTTAATAAAAATTTATGAAATCATTAGAGATTATAGGGTTTAAAAGAGCAAATCTCGAATCAAGAGAATTGAATGCACTCCGTGAAGAAGGTAATATTCCTTGTGTAGTGTATGGTCCAGGTATACCTGAACAAATTCACTTCCATTCACCCGCAATTCTTTTCAGACCTTTGATTTATACCCCACATGTACACATGGTGGAATTGAATATCGAAGGAACCATCATCAAGGCAATCTTGAGAGAAGCGCAATATCATCCTGTAAGTGAAAACTTACTTCATGCAGATTTTCTTGCTTACAGTGAGGACAAAGCAATCAAAATCGATATCCCAGTTGTAATCGAAGGTACTTCACCTGGTCTTCAAAAAGGTGGTAAACTCGAAATCAAATCGAGAACACTTTTGGTTAAAGGATTCGCAAAAGATCTTCCTGATACCATTCCGGTTAACATTTCACACCTTGACTTGGGAAAATCTGTTAAAGTTGAAGAATTGACTTCAACAGGTTATGAAATCCTAACGAGCCCTAATGTGTCTATCGCCACCATTGGTATACCAAGAGCATTGAGAGGTAAAAAAGGAGAATAATTCAAGCTTCTCAAATAAATAAAAATCCTGCTTAATATTTTAAGCAGGATTTTTATTTTTAATCCTTTGATTCATTCTAGACATATTTGAAATGAAATATTTGATTGTTGGACTTGGAAATATCGGACCTGAATACGAACTGACCCGGCACAATGTTGGCTTTCTTACCGTCGACAGACTGGCGGATAAGCATGGTGCAACCTGGAAAAGCGGGAGATTGGCTTTTACCGCTGATTTTAAATTCAAAGGACGCCAGTTTTTTCTGATCAAACCCACCACTTATATGAATCTCAGTGGGAAATCCGTAAACTATTGGATGAAGGAGCACAACATTCCCAAGGAAAACATTTTGGTGGTGGTCGATGATGTCGCTCTTCCTTTTGGCAAAATCAGGTTAAGGGGAAAGGGATCGGCAGCAGGACACAATGGATTGAAAAACATCGAAGAATTGACCGGGGGTCAAGATTATCCCAGGATCAGATTTGGCATTGGAGATGATTTCCCAAAGGGAAGACAAATTGACTACGTACTGGGAAGATGGAGCAAAAAAGAAATAGAAGAATTGCCGATTTTTATGGACAAAGCAATCGAAATGATCGAGGGTTTCTGTACGATCGGGATCAATATGACCATGACACAGTTCAACGATTGATTTTAATTGGTTTGCAAAATTTGGTTTTTAAACTTTTCACCATTTAATTTGCATTCGTTCATCAGTGATTTATAAAGAAGAGGTAAGAGAACAGGCTCAATGACCCTCTGGCAACCATCCAATCCACCGGAAAGGTGCCAAAACCTGCTCGTCTCGACGAGAGCTATAAATTGATTATTATGCATCCAGAACTGATTCCCCTACCCTATTTTATTATTTTCCGTTGCGCATTACTGAATCCTAGGAATTGGGCTTTGTGTCTTGTTGCTCCTATTTATTGTTTTTCACTCTTTCACAAATCCAATAAACCAAAACTTCGCTTCCAAAATTTCAACCTTCTAAAATTGACCAAAAGAATAATGACTGACTCACGTTCAATTGCATTGAACGTGAGTCAGTCATTATTCTTTTGTATTTCCGGTCCTGATCGTTTCCGAAATTAATAATAATCAAAAGCCTTCACCCTAACAATCCTATTCACATGTCTTCCAAACCACATTTCGAAACCCAAGCCATACGCATCGCAGCTTCCAAATCCAATCAAAGGGAACATTCCGCACCGATCTACCTTTCCTCCAGCTTTACCTTTGACAATGCTGAAGAAGCGAGGCAAATGTTTGCAGAAGAAATCCCGGGAAATATATATTCCAGGTATGCCAATCCAAATTCAACCGACCTGATCCTGAAAGTTTGTGCCGCAGAAGGCACCGAAGATGGGTTGGCCACTGCTTCGGGAATGGCAGCCATGTTTGGCAGCATTGCTGCCCTTTTGCAACAAGGCGACCATATCTTGGCTTCACGATCACTTTTTGGAAGTACGCACCAGTTGCTCACCCGGGTATTTCCAAAATGGGGAATCACCTCCACTTACGGTGACATCTCGGACATTTCCAATTGGGAAAAATTGGTGCAGCCCAATACCAAAATGATCTTCATTGAAACTCCTTCCAATCCAGGCTTGGAAATCATCGATCTGGAGTGGGTCGGGAAATTTGCTGCCGCACATAACCTGATCTTAGTCGTGGACAATTGTTTTGCGACCCCATACCTTCAGCAACCTGCAAAATGGGGAGCCCATATCGTGACCCATAGCGCAACCAAATACATCGATGGCCAAGGAAGAGTTTTGGGAGGTTTGATTTTGGGAAAAGCGGATCTGATCAAGGAGGTCCAGTTTTTCAACAGACATACCGGACCTTCATTATCCCCCTTCAATGCTTGGATCTTGGCAAAAAGCATGGAAACCTTAGCTGTAAGGATGGACAGGCATTGCGAAAGTGCATTGAACATTGCCCAATATTTCGAGAACAGCCAGGATCTTGATTTTGTGAAATATCCTTTCCTACCCTCCCATCCACAATATGGCCTGGCAAAAAAACAGATGAAACTTGGTGGTGGAATTATCACTTTGACCTTAAAAGGGGGAATCGCAAGGGCCCAACGCTTTATCGATCAACTGGAAATGATCTCGGTCACGGCAAATCTTGGAGACAGCAGAAGCATCATCACCCATCCAGCATCCACCACACACAGCAAACTAACCGAGGAAGAGCGTGCAAAAGTTGGAATCAGCGATGGGTTGGTCCGTCTTTCCGTAGGCTTGGAGCATGTGGACGATATCAAATTGGATGTGGAGCGGGCTTTGGCGCTTTCCCGCTAGTCGTTTCTACAATATTTCTAATCAAAAGTTTCGCGCCTACTGCTTCTATTCTTTCTCGAAAGAACCTAAGTACATAAAATACATAACCTCATTATGCAAAAAACCCTTTCCGGATTTGAATCCGGAAAGGGTTTTTATGTTATATCTTCCCCTACAATTCTTCTTAAGAGAATCGACGAAGGGCAAGACTTGAATCTCCAATCTATTATTATCCTCTCATTTCCTTAAAGGCATTGATCAAGCCATTGGTAGAGGCATCATGGCTAGTGATGGTTTCTTCTCCTTTGAGTTCAGGGAAAATGCCATTCGCCAGGACTTTTCCCAACTCGACACCCCACTGGTCAAAACTGAAGATATTCCAGATCACGCCTTGTGCGAAAATTTTGTGCTCATACATTGCCAGTAACGCACCCAAAGTATGCGGATCCACTTGTTTCACCAAAATGGAATTCGTTGGACGATTGCCCTCAAAAACGCGGTGCGGTGCAATTTTGGATATGGTCTCTTGTGGCTTGCCCGCATTTTCCATTTCTGCCATTACCTCATCAAGGGATTTTCCATTCATCAAAGCCTCGGTCTGGGCAAAGAAGTTGGACATCAGGATTTGGTGATGCTCTCCAATTGGATTATGGGAATTCGCTGGCGCGATAAAATCACATGGAATCAAATGGGTCCCCTGGTGAATCAGTTGATAGAAGGCATGTTGTCCATTTGTGCCTGGCTCACCCCAAATGATGGGTCCTGTTGGGTAATTCACCTTTTCTCCGTCTCTACTAACATACTTGCCATTGGACTCCATGTTGCCCTGTTGGAAGTAGGCAGCAAATCGATGCATGTACTGGTCATAAGGCAAAATCGCCTCAGAGGTAGCACCAAGAAAGTTGGTATTCCAAATGCCGATCAAAGCCAATAACACAGGTATGTTTTCTTCAAATGGCGTATTTCTGAAATGGTTGTCCATCGCATGGGCACCTTCGAGCAATTTTCTATAATTGTCAAAACCGATGGCACAGGCTATTGGAAGTCCTATGGCGGACCAAAGTGAGTATCTTCCTCCGACCCAATCCCAAAAAGCAAACATATTATTGGGATCGATGCCAAATTCTGTAACCGATTTTGCATTCGTGGAAAGGGCAACAAAGTGTTTTGCAACTGCTTTTTCTTCCCGCGCATATTCCAAAAACCAACTTCTCGCCGTATGGGCATTGGTCATGGTCTCTTGGGTGGTGAATGTTTTTGAAGCAATAAAGAACAAGGTGGTTTCCGGATCTGCCTTTTTCAGTACTTCCGCAATGTGCGAACCATCCACGTTGGATACAAAATAAATGCTCACTTTGGGGTTTTGAAAAGGTTTCAAGGCTTCAGTCACCATCACGGGACCAAGATCTGAGCCTCCTATGCCAATATTGATCAAGGTATTGATGGGCTTGCCAGTATACCCGAGCCAAGTTCCATTCTGAATTTTGTCCGCAAAGGCTTTCATCTGATCCAAAACGGCATTGATATCCGGCATCACATCTTTGCCTTCAAAGAGCACTGGCGAATTGCTTCTGTTTCTCAAAGCCGTATGCAGAACCGCTCTGCCCTCTGTCCCATTGATTATTTCTCCGGTAAACATGGCTTCTATTGCTCCTTTCAATTCGGTCTCTTCGGCTAGGGCCAAAAGCTCCGACTTGGTTTTTTCATCCAGCCTGTTTTTGGAATAATCAACCAGAATATCCCCAAACTTGAGGGAATTCTTATCAAACCGAGCGGCATCCGAAAAAAGTGATTTTATGGTGAGGTCTTTATTTTCCTTGGCAAGTTGAGTGAGTGATTGCCATGCTTTGGTTTGAGTAGGATTGATGTTTTTCATAGTTTGAAGAGTTTAATCGGTTTTCGGCATAAAAATAACCATTAAATTTGTCCATTAAAATTTAAGCCCAAAATATAAGGTGATTCCAATGAATTTGTAATCCCGATTTGTCCGTGTCCATATCGATAAAAAAAAGCCCTTCAGGATGCAAAACATCCGAAAGGGCTTCCCAATCTAAACTCATCCTCCATACCAACAAGAGTTGACAAAATCGAATCGTCAATCAAACCAATCAAAATTGAGACTTCTTCGGTTGTCAAATTATTTTTTAACAATCGAATACGGGTAGTCTTATATCGGTTTCCTGGATTTTATTTCTTGAGAAAATCTCTCAGCACATAATGAAGAATACCACCATTCTTGTAATATTCAACCTCAATGGCAGAATCCAGTCGGCAGATGACTTGGAAATTCACCTTCTCCCGATCTTCTTTTATCGCTTCAACTTGTAAGGTTTTCAATGTTGATAACCCATCACTTATACCCAAAATGCTGAATGTTTCCTTTCCGGTTAATTTCAGGAAATCGGCATTTTCCCCCGGTAGATATTGGAGCGGCAATACACCCATCCCCACGAGATTGCTGCGGTGTATTCTCTCATAACTTTCGGCCAGCACAGCTTTGATCCCCAAAAGAGTGGTTCCCTTCGCAGCCCAATCCCTGGAGGATCCACTTCCGTATTCCTTACCGACCAAAACAATAAGTGGTGTCTCTTCCTCTCGGTATTTTTTGGAAGCATCATACACACTCATCTCTTCCCCGCTTGGAATATGGGTTGTATATCCCCCTTCCTTCGTAGCCAATTGATTTTTGATCCGGACATTGGCAAAAGTTCCTCTCACCATCACCTCATCATTGCCCCTTCGGGAACCATAGGAATTGAATTGCTTTCGATCAACTCCTCTTTCGATCAGGTATTTACCTGCAGGGGAGTGTTCATTGAATGAGCCTGCGGGAGAAATATGATCTGTAGTGATGGAATCTCCCAATTTGAGTAGCACCTTTGCTCCCAGAATGTCTTTGGAGTCTGAAACCATTTCTGATAGCCCATCGAAAAATGGAGCTTCTTTGATGTAGGTACTTTCCTCAGACCACTGATACACTTCATCCTGGGGAACATTCAGGTTTTTCCATTGGTCATCGCCTTCAAAAATTTCACCATAGCTTTTTTCAAAATCGGCAGGAGAAAGCACTTTACGCATTACTTCAGAAATCTCATCATTGCTCGGCCAAATGTCCTTTAGATACACTGGTTCAAGGTTTGGGTCATATCCCAATGGTTCATTCAGCAAATCCACATCTACCCTTCCCGCAAGTGCGTATGCCACAACCAACATGGGTGACATCAAATAATTCATTTTGACTTGCGGATGTACTCTTGCCTCAAAATTTCTGTTTCCCGACAAGACGGAACTGACGATCAAGTCATTTTCCTCAACGGCATTGGCGATATGTTTGGGTAATGGACCTGAATTCCCGATGCAGGAAGTACATCCATAACCTACCACATGAAATCTCAATGCCTCAAGGTCTTCCAAAAGTCCTGCGGATTTCAAGTAGTCCGTCACCACTTTTGAGCCTGGAGCCAATGAAGTCTTCACCCAAGGCTTCACATCCAAGCCCCTCTCACGGGCTTTTTTAGCAACCAATCCCGCCCCCAACATCACAGATGGATTAGAAGTGTTGGTGCATGAAGTAATGGCTGCTATCACAATAGAACCATCATAGAGCGCGAATTTTTCATTGTTCAACTTCACCACCACGGTTTTGAGACCATTTTTGACTTTGGTTTCGTATTCGATTTCTGCTTCGGTTTCCGTTTTGGGTTCAGAAGGTTGACTACCACCCTCCTCATACCATCTTCCTTCTTCACGCTTGTCAATGGGTATATATTCCCTGCCATGCGCGTCTTGGAGAATTTCCCCAAATTTTTGCTTGAATTCCCTTACCAAGATTTTGTCCTGGGGTCTTTTGGGTCCAGCGACCGTTGGCTCCACTGTAGCCAAGTCCAATTCCACAACAGAGCTGTATTTGATTTTATCCTCACCCGTTCTCCAAAGCATATTGGCTTTGGCATACTCTTCTACCAATTGAATCTGATCTGTAGAGCGGTTTGTTTTGGCCATATAATCCAGCGTTCGCGCATCAATGGGGAAATACGTGACCGTACAGCCAAATTCTGGGGACATGTTGGAGATGGTCGCGCGATCGGGCACCGTCAAATTGTCCAGGCCATTCCCAAAAACTTCAACGAATTTGCCCACGACCCCATGTTTTCTCAGCAATTGGGTTATCGTCAACACCATATCCGTGGCTGTGGTGCCCAAGGGAAGTGTTCCCGTCAACTTCAAGCCGACGACTTCCGGTAAAATAAAGTAAATGGGTTGTCCAAGAATAGCAGCTTCTGCCTCGATTCCACCGACTCCCCAACCAACCACACCAATGCCGTTAACCATTGGCGTGTGGGAATCCGTGCCGACCAAAGTATCAGGAAAAACATTGCCATCCCGAGAGATAACCCCCTGCGCAAGGTATTCCAAATTGACTTGATGACAGATCCCCATTCCCGGAGGGACTACAGAAAAGTTATCAAAGGCCTTTTGTGCCCATTTTAAAAACTGGTAGCGCTCCCCATTCCTTTCATATTCCAAGTCAACATTTTTTTGATAACTGTAATTGGTACCAAAATAATCCACCTGAACCGAATGGTCAATGACTAAATCCACCGGAATCAACGGATTAATGTTGTTCGGATTCTTTCCTTTTCTCACTGCCTCTGCGCGAAGGGATGCAATGTCCACCACCGCAGGCACTCCCGTAAAATCCTGCATCAGTACACGCGCAGGTTTAAAAGGAATATCTTTGTCCGAGGGCGCAGGCGTCCAATTGGCAAGGGTCTCTATATGTTCTTTGGTGATGGCAAAGTCATCAAAATTCCGAAGGGCATTTTCCAATAAAATCCTGATTGAAAAGGGCAGCGAATCAATGTTAAAACCTGTCTCTTTTAGCTCATTTAAACTCCAATAACTCAATGGTCCTTTTGGGGTATTCAATGTTCTCTTAATCTTGTAGGGATCTAATGACATATCTTTTATTTTTATTGATTAAAAAAAAGTTTGTTCTTTTGCAACATGAATTCTTTATAAATGATTGCCTAATTTACTTTTTTTTACCCTTTTATTAAATTCCTTTCCAATTTTACTCGCGAAATAATTAAATTAAACGACCTCTAGGTACGCTATGAAAATCACCCTTCAAATTATCAGCTTCTTTTTGATCTTTGCTGGATTGCTTCCTTTGATCAAGCGTGATTATTGGACCTTCCGCGTTTTTGATTATCCAAGGATGCAAAAACTCACTTTAACACTGACCATTATATTTATTTGGTTATCAGTATTCTATAATCAACTGGAGATTTTTGATTTGGCCATTGTATCTGCCTTGGTGATCTTGGCCATGTATCTTTTTTGGCAAATCTTTCCCTTCACTCCTTTTTCCAAAAAAATGATTAAGGACGCAAAAGGGAATGATCCTTTAGCCATTAAGGTATTTGTTTCGAATGTCTACCAATACAATACCGATTTTAAAAAAACCACCTCCTTGATTGAAAAGGAAAATCCTGATGTCTTTTTATTGGTGGAGACAGATCAGAAATGGGCAGATGCGATTGAAATTTTTAAAGAAGAATATCCCTATCATATTGAGAAGCCTTTGGACAATACTTATGGGATGCTTTTTTATTCCAAATTGCCCATCAAAAAGGAGCAGCTTTTGTATCTGATCGACGATGAAATCCCATCATTGGAATTGGATTTGGAATTAAGGGATGGTAACCTGATCAAGATATACGCGATTCATCCTACCCCACCAGTTCCTGGAGAAAATACAACCAGCACCGAGAGGGATGCGGAAATACTGATAGTGGGAAAGAAGGCGAAAG
>NZ_JAUSPP010000072.1:0-85172 GCF_030656585.1 Rhodonellum sp. | reverse complement strand
TGAATTTAGCCTTGTACAAGCTGTCGAAACAGAATTAAAACTAGAAAAGCCTCCTGATTTCAGGAGGCTTTTCTAGTTTTAAAATTTTGAATTCTAGGATTACATAGATGGCAATATCACCGTATCGATAACATGAACCACACCGTTGGAAGCTTCGATGTCAGCGGTAGTGACAGTGGCATTGTTTACCATTGCTTTTCCATCTTTCAAAGTAATCGTAACCTCAGAACCTTGCGCAGTTTTTGCTTTCATTCCGTTTTTCAAATCTTTTGAATACACTTTTCCAGGGACAACATGGTAAGTCAATACTGCTACCAATTGCGCTTTGTTTTCTGGCTTCAATAAGTTCTCAACAGTTCCAGCAGGCAATTTTGCGAAAGCTGCATTTGTTGGAGCGAAAACAGTGAAAGGACCATCACCTTTCAATACGTCCACCAAATCTCCGGCTTTCACTGCCGCCACCAAGGTGGAAAGGAATTCAGTTTGTACAGCCAAATCTACGATGTCGGCGTCAACAGCTACAGTCGTATTTTTGTTGAGCGTAAATGCGGAGGTTGCCAAGAAAGTAACCATTATCGCAAAAGTCATTAATTTTTTCATAATTAAAATAGTTATGGTTTATAAGTAGTTAAGCCAAAATCGTACCCCATTGTTCAAAAAAAAATTTAAAAAATTCTAAAAATTCTTTTTGTTTGCGGATAAGCGTTTTTGATTTCCAAAAATTCCATCTTCAAATTCTGAACCGATTCTCTGTCCATTTTGGCAGGATCATCTGTCCTTTAATACCAGAGGTTTCTGATTGTTTCTACCTTTTTTACCCGTTTTACGCACTGCCAATTCCATTCCAGGCTGGTATTGCTCAATAATCTTCAGCTATTTCCTCCTTTTGATTTCACCACATAGATACTACGCCTCATTCTCCCAATAGCCCTATTTTCTGGAAGTTTCAAAACCCATTGGGAAACCCAAAGGATATTTCGGGTTTAAGGTGAAAAGGGGAAAGTCAAAAATGAACAGATACTGTTTTTCTCCTTAGAGATCCTTAAATTTGAACATGCAAATCAAACTTCTGGCAGTAGGGAAAACCGACCATCAAGCCATTCTAAGTCTAGTGGAAGAGTACGGGAAAAGATTGGGCTTTTATATTCGGTTTGAATTGGAGATCATTCCGGATCTAAAAAACACAAAGAGTCTTTCTGAAGAAATCCAAAAAGAAAAGGAAGGGGAGTTGATTCTCAAAAAGACTCAAGCTTCAGATGATTTGATTCTATTGGATGAGCTGGGGAAACAATATGCATCTGTGGAGTTTTCAGAATTCATCCAGAAAAAGATGAACTCTGGATTGAAGCAATTGACATTTGTGATTGGAGGGCCCTATGGTTTTTCCAATGCTGTTTACCAAAGGGCCAACGGCAAAATATCCCTTTCCAAAATGACTTTTTCGCATCAGATGGTGCGCGTCTTTTTTATTGAACAGCTCTACAGGAGCTTCACGATTTTAAAGAATGAACCCTATCACCATCAATAAATGAAATCCCATTGTCCCCGGATGTTTACAACACCCTAAAAAATAAGCCACGGGTCAAATTTGATTCCGACCAATGAGGTCAAGAGCCAATGAGGTCAAGAGCCAATGAATTGGTTTTCAGGGAATAAACCCCGATTATTTTTTTGAGTGAAATTTTTTTGAATGATTTGTCTTTAGACTTTCAGTCCAATGTTAAGGGAATGTTAACAGATATGCGCTTTATTTGTTAAATGTTAATTTTTGGTTAACTTTAGAAAAGACAGAAATCAACCTATGCGAAAGATTTTTTATGAAAAAGCAATTGACACTTCTCTTTTTTTTGCTCCTGATTGGCTTTCCTGGAAAGTCGCAGGAGAATAGCGGGGAGATTCAAAAGATCCCTGTTTTTGAGAGTCCTTTGGAAAAACAATTTTTTACCCAGCATTTACACGAACCATTTTATTTGTTGCAAACACTGCATTCAAATCCAGGCTTAGATTTGTCCCGTTGGGATAAACTTCTGAAAGTTTTGGATAAAAAAGAGGGGAGGAGCAGAAATAACACTCAACTCCTTTCGGATATTTTTTTCAAAACCCATCAACACCTTTTGAAAAGGTATGAGCAGCATGCCTCTTTTTCCAACTTGCTTTCATCAGGCACCTACGATTGTGTGACGGGCTCCGCTACGCTTGGACTTCTTCTTGATCGATATGGGATTGCTTACGAGGTGATTGAGACGGATTACCATGTTTTCTTGAAAGGGGAATTTGCCGGGCAAGACTTTATAATGGAAAGTACCTTTTCCGAACATGGATTGATTGTGGGGAAAGATTTGGTTCTGGAATTTGAAAAAAAATTCAAGACGAAAGGAGGGGAAAGAAAGTATGATTTCAATATTGGCCTAGGAAACAATGAGTCCCTTTCTGCAGAAAATCAAACCTACGAATCCATCGGCTTAAAGGAACTTGCCGGATTGCAATATTACAACGATGCCATTCTGAGATTCAATCAAAAAAATTATGGAGCAGCTTATGCACAGCTCATCAAAGCTTCCTTTTTATATCCTTCTGAAAGAATTTCAAAGTTGACCAAAATGATGGCTGAATTGATTGGGGTAAGGGCAGATTCAAATGAATTGTCTTTTTTGATCAATCCATAATCAATTTTTTTGTTTTGATCACCGACTGATCCCCTTGGGCATCCGTCCAGGCAAATAGGATGGCGTTTCCATTTTTAGTCATTTGTGGAAAACCGCTGGCTCTTTTTGAAGAAGATTTTGCAATGGAGATCACTGCTTCTGTTTTTCCCGAAGCATGGACCTTTCTTGCTAAAATCTCTTCCTCTTCCATCCAAGTGATCAGGGCTGTATTGTCATCCAGCATTTCTAAATCCAGCCGTCCGATGGTTTTCCCAAGATCAATTTTAATGGGTTTTCCAAAGGATTTGCCACCATCATTTGAAAAAACAACCTTCACCTCAGGCTTTTCATTTGCGGCCGAATACCATGTTACGGCCATGGAATTGCCCAAGGAGGCGGCCCTTGGTCCATTCACCGGGCAACCTGCCACCTTCCAAAAATCGGAATAAAGGGGCAATGGAGTTGTCCAATTTCCATTTTCAAACCGGACGATGCCCATGTCTCGGATTTCGGCTTCGCTTCTGTCACGGTAAACTACTACAGGACCATTTTCTGTGACCACAGCAGTGGTTTGGCAGCAATCACAAACCCTATTGTCCAATTCCCATTCTTCAGTTTTGATTCCTTTCTCCGAAATGAGCGCTCCACGCAAAGTCATTGCGCCTTGGTGTCCATGATGGTCATGGTGGGTGTTTTCATGGGATCCACCTCCCGTACCTCTTCCATCCAACCATGCCACGAACATCTGGTCGCCCCATGCTGCGAAGGATACAAATCCATGCTCCGTTTCGGTGCCGTCATCGTGGAGGGTGAAAGGATCGCTCCAGTCTGTTCCGTTTTCTGAAAGAGTGACTTTGATGTCATAGGCAAAAGGCCCTTCTCCGCTTTTCTCCAAGAAAAAGGCGATCAGATTGCCATTTTCAAAGGTGCTGATTTGGGGGTAATCTGCCCAGTTGACAAACCAGTTTTCGCCGGTGGCAATTGTTATGGGGTCTGACCAAGAATCGTCTACCCAAGTGGCATATTTCAATTCACTTTTCCCCCCTGTCTTTTCGATCCATGACAAATAAGTCAACCCTTTTGTCGAGGTAAACAAATAGGGTTCCCCAAAATTGGACTCAGGGGAACCCATCGTCACGGAAGTTTCCGGAGACTGGTCCTTGGCTTCATGAATCTTCTCGGAACAAGAAATGAAGAGCCAGATAAAAAGAAATGCAATGCTCAGGCCTTGGGATTGCTGATTCATTTTTTTTATTCGGTTACGACCATTTTGAACCCTTCCCCATGAATTGTAATAATCTGTACTTTTGGATCATCTTTGAGGAGTTTTCGAATTTTGCTGAGGTAAACATCCATGCTTCTGGCGTTGAAATAACTGTCATCGCCCCAAATTTGCTTGAGTGCATGGCTTCGGTTCACCAATTTATTGATTTCGGAGGCCAGAATTCGAATCAACTCGTTTTCTTTGGATGTCAATTTCTGTTTTCCCTGGGGTCCTTCCAACATTTGTTCATCATAGTGAAGGACAAAATCCCCAAAACTGTACACTTTCAAGGCATTTACGGCATCTGATTTTTGGGTTCTTCGCAAAATGGCACCAATCCTCAGGAGCAATTCTTCCATACTAAATGGTTTGGTGATGTAATCATCTGCGCCGATCTTGAGGCCTTCGATGATGTCTTCTTTCAGGTTTTTTGCCGTAAGATAAATGATGGGGAGATCCTCCTGGACTTTTTTGATTTCCTTGCCCAAGGTAAAACCATCCTTTTTTGGCATCATGATATCGAGGATGCACAGATTGTATTTGTCCTTCTTGAATTTGGACCAACCTTCCTCACCATCTCTGCAAAGCGTGCAGTCATACCCTTTCATTGTCAAATATTCCTGTAATATATCCCCCAAATTCGGGTCATCTTCGACTACCAATAATTTTGCTTTGCTCATTGTTTTTTGGGGAGTTTAAGGGTAAATGTACTTCCTTTTCCGGGTTCGCTTTGGACAGAGATTTCACCATGGTGCGCCTCGACCATGGTACTGACGTAGGCCAAGCCCAGCCCGAAGCCTTTCACATCGTGGATATTTCCGGTAGGAACTCTATAAAATTTATCGAATATTTTCTTGACAGACTCTTTGCTCATCCCTATTCCGTTGTCTTTTACGGAGATCATGGTCTTATCGGCTTGATCCCAAGCTTTGATGCTGATCTGGAGGGATTCTTTGGAGTACTTGACCGCATTGTCCAAAAGGTTGTTGATGATATGCGAAAGGTGAAAAGGATCCGCCTCAAGGTAGGGGTCTTTTAGGTCTAATTCCAAGATGATTTTTCCCTCCTTCTTTTGAACTTGGAGCTCGAAGTTGTGTTTGGCATTTTCCAGGACATCACACACATTGATCGTTTCGACTTTCAACTTGAAATCCTTTTTGTCCAAGGTGGCTGCCTGAAGGACTTTTTCCACTTGGGCTCCCAGTCTTTTGTTTTCTTCTTTGATAATGCTCAGGTACCGGTTTCTGAAATTCTCCTGACTCAATAAATCAGGGTCTTGCAATGCTTCTACCGCCAAACTGACCGTTGCGATTGGGGTCTTGAATTCATGGGTCATGTTGTTGATGAAATCATTTTTGATTTCCGAAAGTTTTTTCTGTCGGATAATGACCTGAATGGCATAGAAGAAGCAGAAAATAATGACCCCAATAAAGAGCAGTGAACTTAAAACAGGAAGCCAGATCTGCTGTAAGATGTATTTTCCTTTGTTGGGAAAATTGATCAAAAGGTAATTTTCATTCCCGATGATGTCACTGGGAAACAATTTTGCCTGAATCCCCTGGTTTACCAAGACGATTGTATTGGTTTTTGTGATCGGGATAAGGCTACCTTTATTGTCCAAGATCGCCAAGTCAAAGGGTTGATCAATCCCTCTTTCTTTGAGATTGGCAATTAAAAGTCTTTTGGCCTGGGCAGTATCTATTCGGTTCAAAACCTCCTTTTGGCTTCCCAAAAGTTCGTCCCAAGCCCTATTCATGGCTTCGATTTTAAGATTGGTATTCCTTATTTTATCCAAAGCATCCCTGGGGATATTGAATTCTTCCACAAATTCGGGCTCCATTTGGACACCAAATTTGCTCCGAAAAGAAGCTTCGGCTTGGTTGAGGTATTGAAATTGCTTCTCTCTTTCCTGAAGGAGGATTTCCATTTCATCCGGGGTAAACAAGGACGAGGCAATTTCAGGGGTGAGGTAGGTAAAGAAATTGTCCAAATCGAGAAAGAGGGACAAGTCGACCCCACGGGATTCTATGATCCTCTTGAACCTTTGGCTCATTTGGGGAAGCGGTTGCTGCATCATGGAATCGATCACAGATCGCCTTCTTCTAAGGATGGGCCGCTGTCGTACTTGGACCACTATGGGTTCTATTTTCTGAAAGAGTGACCGCTGCAACAAGGTGTCCTCCGCCAGATAGCTAAGAAAAATATCGCTGGTCTCCCCTGTTTCCAGCTGGGAAATGGTGGTGGCCAGGGACTGATAAATGTTTTGTTCAAAACGCTCCTCATTGATCCTCAAGGCATTGCTTACCCAATAATATTGAAATCCTATCAGCCCTAAGCTCGCCAGGGACATCAACAGGATGATCATTTTCATTTTGGTTTTCGACACTTTACAAATTTAAGGGATAAAATCAGGACGGGTTATTTGCTTAACAATATTTAACGGGGGAGAAATTCCCATAAACAGAAAAAACAAAAAACCTTTCTCTGCTCTTCGGCGTTAGGTTAGTAGTTTCTTAATTCAATAGATAATGCAATCAATATACCAAAAAAGGAAGGTTTAGGCCTTCCTTTTTTTTTGTGTTTCTATCCCTATCTTTGCGCTTCACAATTATTCAGATGGAAAGCACGAATCAAATCCAAGGAATATCCTTCACCACACTCGCTGAAACCTACGGTACACCCGCCTATATTTATGATGGTCAGAAGATCGTGGAGCAAGTAAAGACGCTAAAAAATGCCTTCTCTTCAGTGAATTTGAAGATAAAATATGCAACAAAAGCCCTTTCTAACCTCAATGTCCTGAAACTGTTGAAAAATGCAGGGACAGGAGCGGATGCTGTTTCCATCGAAGAGGTTCAGCTCTGCCTGCATGCAGGTTTTTTGCCGAGTGAAATCATGTACACGCCCAATTGTGTTTCCTTCGCGGAAATCCAAGAAGCAGTCGCTTTGGGCGTCATGATCAATATTGACAATATACCCATGCTGGAACATTTTGGGAACCATTATGGGAAGAATGTTCCCATCTGCATCAGACTCAACCCCCACATCCTAGCAGGAGGAAATGCAAAGATTTCTGTCGGTCACATCGATAGTAAATTTGGTATTTCCATCCTTCAGATCAAAAACATTCTCAAGGTGGTGGAAACCCATCATCTTGACGTGATAGGACTCCATATCCATACAGGATCGGATATTTTGGATGCCGACGTATTTTTAAAAGGGGCAGAAATCCTTTTCGATGCGGCACGACAATTCCCCGACCTGAAGTTTTTGGATTTTGGGGGAGGATTTAAAGTTGCCTACAAACCCGGTGACATTGCTACGGATATTGCTGATGTAGGCGAAAAGGTTTCCAAAGCCTTTCAGGAATTTTGTGCAGAATATGGTCGGGAATTGGAATTGTGGTTTGAACCTGGAAAATTCCTCGTCAGTGAATCCGGTTTTCTATTGGTCAGTGCCAATGTCATCAAGTGTACACCAGCCTGTACTTTTGTCGGGGTCGATTCAGGCCTCAATCACCTGATCAGGCCAATGATGTACGATGCTTATCATGCAGTGGAAAATGTATCCCAACACGAAGGTCCAGATCATGTTTATACTGTTGTGGGTTATATTTGTGAGTCAGACACCATCGCCTCCGACCGGAAGTTGAAAGAGGTTAGAGAAGGAGATCTTTTGGTGATCAAAAATGCGGGAGCATACGGATACAGCATGTCCTCCAATTATAATTCAAGATTGAGACCACCGGAAGTTTTGATTTTGGACGGAAAAGCCCATTTGATCAGGGAACGCGAAACATTTGAGGATATCCTTAAACATCAAGTGGATATCGGGCTTTAAGTCCTCCTAAAAACCCATAACAGCATAGATAAGCCTGTCTTGTTATGGGTTTTTGTTTCTCCCGAAAAGAAAAATTCCGCAAAGTGAAGTGTTCATTATTTGCGAAAAGAAAATTAAATGGGATTAATGACTGTTTAAATCATTAAATATTTTTTTTGGAATAAAAATTGCCAAATACCGGTTTGGGAAAAGGCAAGTTTTTATCAATAAAATTAAACTTAAATGACGGTCAATTTATAAAAACAGTTTATCTTCGCAATTGTTGTGTTGAGAGAATAGACCGTGAAGAGAGATTGCCCATGTTTAAGCCCCACCTTGCCCTAGTAATTTTCAATCATTCAAACATCAGTCAGTTAACCCATGTATGGCTTTAATTGATTAACTTTAATTACTGGAATTTGGCAAAGGCTGTTATGGCTAAAAGTTACCTTCAAAAATTTTTATTGTTTACAATTGGGTTTTTTTGTGCCTTGGTCTCAGTTGCCCAAGACGTTCAATTTTCTCAATTTTATGCAGCCCCTTTGTACCTGAATCCAGCGATGACAGGGGCTTCTGAGCTGACCAGGGTTGGGGTGAATTACCGTAACCAATGGCCAGGTTTAGACCATTCCTTTAATTCTTATTCTGCTTACATCGACCACTATGTTTATGATTATAACAGTGGCATCGGTCTGATTTTCAATGGAAACAAAGAAAGTTTGGCCCAACTCAGTACCAATGAAGTCGGCTTGCTTTACAGCTACAGGCTGAGGGTGGGGACGGATAAATTTTTGAGGGTGGGGGGACAAGTGAGTTATATTGCCAGAGACGCTTATTTTGGAAATCTTGTTTTTGGTTCCATGATTGACATTTCCACCGGGGGAACAAATTCTTTGACGGATGAACTCCAAAATGTCCCCATAGATTCCCGTCATAGATTCTTGGATTATAGTTTTGGGACACTTTTCACCACCAATAAAATTTGGCTGGGTGCTTCAGCCCATCACGTGACCGAACCCAATGTTTCCTTTGTTGAAGATGCCACCAGTAGGCTTCCCTTGAAATTTTCTGCACAGGGAGGTATTCGCTTCGATTTGGGGTATGGCGGCATCAACAATACCTTCACCAATGTGTATCAGGAAAGATCCATTTCCTTCGCTTTTAATTACAAACAACAAGCGCCCTTCAACCAGTTGGACATCGGTACCCAGCTTTATCTGGAACCATTGGTATTGGGAATATGGTACAGGGGATTGCCCTCCAAATACAATATGCCAAACAACGAATCGTTAATCGCGCTTCTTGGCGTAGCCTTGGAGTCTGGGATGGATATCGGGTACAGCTTTGATTTCACGACTTCCAAGTTGGGGCTTAGAAACAGCGGTGGTGCACATGAGATTTCCATCCGGTATACCTTTCTTTGGGGAGACGAGCGCAGCCGAAACCAAAGATCAAGAGTCAACCCTTGCTTCTTTTATTAGCATTCAATTTTTCATTTGGTTTTTGGTCTTCAAATTTCCCCCGGTGATTGTCTAAAATTTTGAGGCAATTCAAGTATTTCCACAAATGCAATGGATTCATTCGTATTGGCTTAGCGGCCACAAATTGATTTCAAGGATTAAAGAAACGCTCCAAATCATGACATTGCTATCTGGTTTTTAAAACAAAGTCACAAGTTCATTGCTTTTGAAGTTTGACAATCAATAAAAATGGCAAAAACACTGCGGCTCGTTTTAGGAGATCAATTGAACAGCAATCATTCTTGGTATAAGAATATCGATCCAGAGGTAGTCTATCTCATGATGGAAATGAGACAGGAAACCGATTATGTCCGGCATCATGTCCAGAAAGTCATCGGGTTTTTTATGTCCATGCGGAATTTTGCAGGCCTTTTGGAAAGCAAAGGCCATCAAGTAATCTATTTCAAACTTGATGATCGCCAAAATACCCAAAAGCTCGGTGCCAATATTGATCAAGTCATCGTCTCGATCAGCGCTTCTTCTTTTGAGTACCAACTGCCGGATGAATATCGCTTGGATGTCCAATTAAGGGAGATTTCTGACAAATTGGACATCCCAAGTCAAGCGGTCGAAAGCGAACATTTTTTGACGGAACGGGGCTTTTTGGCAGACTTTTTCAAAGGAAAGAAAACCTATCTCATGGAGTCTTTTTACAGGGAAATGAGGAAAAAATACAACATCCTGATGGATGGAAATGAACCCATGACCGGCAAATGGAATTACGACCATGACAACAGAAACAAGCTCAAGGATCCGCTTTTGTTGAAAAAGGCAAAAGTCAATCCAAAAAACGTTAGCGAATTCACTGAGCTCTTGGAGAAAATGGAGGTGAAAACCATCGGGAATGTAGACTCCGAGAATTTCAATTGGCCAACGTCTAGGCAAGAAAGTCTGGAAGTTTTGGATTACTTCTGTGAAAACCTACTGCCCCGATTCGGGGAATACCAAGACGCAATGTATTCGGGTGATGTATTCCTGTTCCATAGCAGGATCAGTTTTTCGATGAATACCAAAATGATTTCCCCACTCGAAGTCGTGGAAAAAGTGGAAAAATATTGGTTGGGTCATCAGGATTCAATCTCCATTGCCCAAACCGAAGGTTTTATCAGGCAAATCATCGGTTGGCGGGAATACATGCGAGGAGTCTATTGGGCGAAGATGCCGGAGTTTGCGCAGCTGAATTTCTTGGGACAGGATAGGAAACTCCCTGATTATTTCTGGACAGGAAAAACCAAGATGAACTGTATGCGGCAAGCCATCACGCAATCGTTGGATCATGCCTATGCCCACCATATCCAACGCCTGATGGTGACGGGCAATTTTGCACTCCTGGCGGGGATTGATCCGGATGAAGTGGACCAATGGTATTTGGGTATTTATATAGACGCGATTGAGTGGGTGGAGATTACCAACACAAGGGGAATGAGCCAATTTGCCGATGGCGGAATCGTGGGTACCAAACCCTATGTTTCTTCTGCGAATTATATCGACAAGATGAGCGACTACTGCGGGTCATGTTTCTACAAAAAGAGCGTGAAACATGGTGAAAAAGCCTGCCCTTTCAATAGCCTTTATTGGCATTTTTACGAAAGAAACAGAGAAAAGCTTTCCAAAAACCCCCGCATTGGGATGGTTTATCCCACGCTGGGCAAAATGAAGGAGAAGGACGAGATTCTCGCCCAAGCTGATTATTACCTTAAAAACATCGAAAATCTTTAAGCCAAATGGCCCATTCCCGTAAGGAACGGGCCATTTCCAATTTATAGTTCAATCCTTATTGCCAAAGCTTTTGATGATTTCCATCACCCTTGGTAAAGGCAGGGATTTCACGATCCTTCCCTCTTTCCCTTCCATATCATTTGCTGCAAAAAGGGAATTGATGATGGCTTCTTCCGTTGCTTCTATGGTCGCCAAGAAAAGAGGACTCATGTCGTCGTTTCTCAACATCTCGTTTTGTAGCAAATCCAGTGTAGTGGCTTGGTGTGCGATGCGGTTTTGGGAATGGTTGGAGAAGGCAATGACATAATCCCCCGATCCATTTGAGGCAATTCCTCCAGTCCTCGCCAGCCCCATCATGGCTCTCTGAGCGATCCTTTTCAGGTTTCTTTCATTGACCGGAGCATCAGTGGCCACGATGATCATGCAAGAACCGTCAGCAGATTCCAAGTGGTTTTTAAAACTGTATTGCCCCAATTCCTCCCCAACAGGCACGCCGTTGATCTGCAATACTCCGCCAAAATTGGTTTGGACCAAAACCCCAACGGTATAGCCACCAAGGCTTTCCGGTAATTTTCGGGAAGAAGTACCGATGCCTCCCTTGAATCCAAAGCAAACTGTTCCAGTTCCTGCACCGACATTTCCTTCTTCCACCCGCCCCTCTTTTGCCGAGCGTATGGCTGACAAAACATCTTCCTTTCGGACATGTTGGCCGCGGATATCGTTGAGGTAGCCATCATTGGTTTCGCCCACCACTGCATTCACGGATTGGACAGCTTCATTTCCTGGCAATTCGAGGGTGTATTCAATGATGCCTTCCATCCCTGCGGCAATTCCCAGCGTATTGGTCAGCACGATGGGACTTTCCAGATTGCCCAGTTCCTCGATCTGGGTGCTTCCCGCCAATTTCCCAAAGCCATTTCCAACAAAAACAGCTGCAGGTGTTTTTTCTTGAAAGAGATTTCCGCGGTGGGGCAGGATGGCCGTGACCCCCGTCCTGATGTCTTTCCCCTGAATTTTGGTAAGATGGCCCACCAAAACCCCTTCCACGTCGGTAATCGAATTGAGTTTTCCCGTGGGTAAAATACCAATTTCAATGCCCAAATCCCGGGCCCTTGTCTGTGCTTTCAATTCGTTTCCCATTGCAAAACAGCTGAGGATAACCAGGGATATCCAATATTTGTCTACCATTTCCTTTGTTAAAACCATTTGATCAATGCTTGGATGATCTTTTTGCCTGTGATGCCATAAGGGGGATAAAGAGGTTTTGATGTCGTCAATCCAATGCGTTGGTTGAGTACTGCCTTTTCATTGGTGAAGGCCAAAAATCCATGATGCCCATGTGCTTTTCCCATCCCACTGTTGTTAACCCCTCCAAATGGAAGTTCATTTTGCAGAAAATGAAGGACACAATCATTTATGACAGCTCCGCCCGATGAGGTTTGTTGCAGGATTTGGTCCGTCGTGAATTTGTCCTTGGAAAAGGCATACAGGGCCAAAGGTTTCGGTCTTTTGTTGATGTAATCGATGGCTACGGTAAGATCGGTATAGGAAAGAACCGGAAGAATCGGGCCAAAAATCTCTTCTTGCATCACGTCCATCTCGTCCGTGACTTCTGTCAACAATGTGGGTTCGAAATAATTATCAGTTTCGGAGATACCACCACCAAAAATGGTTTTGGCGCCTTTCAGGTTGGCATCGGAGAGCATTCGCTTGAGTCTTTGCAGATGCTTTTGGCTGACAATACGGGCATAATCCTTCGATTTGTCAATTCCTTTTGCATCCGCATCGTACATTTTCAGAAGCTGGATTTTCAGTTCAGTAAGGAAATCTTCTTTTACCAGTTCATCGACCAATATGTAATCAGGGGCGATGCAGGTTTGTCCACAATTCACGAATTTTCCCCAGATGATTTTCGCCGCCGCATCTTGCAAATCTGCCTGTCGGTCGATGATGGCGGGAGATTTTCCTCCCAACTCCAAAGTCAGCGAAGTGAGATGTTCCGCTGCAGCTTTCATGATCATTTTCCCCACTGCAGGACTTCCGGTAAAGAATATATGGTCAAAAGGTTTGGCCAACAGCATTTGGGAAACGGGAATCTCTCCTTCAAAAACAGCAACGTTGTGTTGGTCGAAAACCTCTTCCACCAATCTTCTGATCAGGGCGGAGGTGTGGGGTGTCATTTCGGAAGGTTTAATGATGGCGGTACAGCCTGCGGCCAATGCGGAAACCAAAGGGGCAATGGCCAAATTGAAGGGGTAATTCCAAGGTGCGATGATCAGACAAGTGCCCTTGGGTTCGTACTGGATATGGGATTTGGTCCCCAGCAAGGTCTTTGGCGTGGATACTTTTTTGGGTTTCATCCAAGCCTCAAGATTTTTGATTGCATGGTTGATTTCCGCGGTGACCACAAATATTTCGCTGATGTCGATTTCAGGATAGGGTTTCTTAAAATCTGCATGAACCGCCTTTCTGATATCCTCTTGATGGATTTGGATCCAATCCAACATCTTCTTGAGCATTTCGATTCTTTGGGAAGGTTTGCTCGACCTCATTTTCAAGGCCTGAACGCGCTGTTTGGAGAAAACATCTTCAATTTGACGCTTGACAATTTCATCTTCCAAGATTTCCATAGGTAAAGTTTTAATAATGATTCATTGAGAAAAATCCCTAATAAGGAATCTAATTCCATCCTTATTAATATTTCGATTGAATACAAAATCCGGAACGTTGTTGGTTCCTTATTATGCCTTACTATATAAGGATTTTCCTGCACATCCTCCCTTTAGATGGGGAAGATTTTTTTATATAGAGCAAGTTTGATTCCGTTTTTGCAGCCGTGGGACTTTTATGCGCTTAGGGATGAAAAGCTCCCAAAGATTGGTTCTAAAGATGTTTTCAATCAAGACCAATGAACAGGTTCAAAAACACTAAGGTTTAAAAAAAAGCAATTGAGGCGATCGCTTCAAGACCCACGTTATGTAGCTTGATTTCAGGCAGCTGTTTTTCAGATCAGTCTCCTCATAGAACTTAACAAATGGCTACTTTGTCTTGACCAGCTCCATCAGTGGTTGGTCAAGACAATTGTAAATGAGGGTTTTCAGTCAGGGTTTGAGGAAAACAGAAAAATAATGTTTTCTGCACAGATCCTATTTATTTAAATTAACCTAAAGAAACTTAAGTTTTACCACCTATTTTTTCTTTCTCAAATACTGCCAAGGTTCCTGGTGTTAAATAAACTCTTTCTGCGAGTAATGTTTTGTAGCGAATTCAAATTATTATAAAAAAAACAGAAAAAATATCAAGCTGTAATTTTGACACTTTTGGCATCAAAATCTTAAATTTGGTTAATTTTTGACAAATAAAAGTCAATATCGTATAGGAAAATATAGTGCTTTCATTTTCGTGATTGGGTAGGTAATAATTGTTGATACAATCAAAAAACCACATAATATTTTTTGTTTGCTTTTGGATACGAAGTTTCTTTATTTTGATGTAAGTGTTTTTTTCACAATTAACTATAAACCACATGTTAAAAAACTTTACTAACCTTAAGCTCTTAAGCTTACTTGTGATGATGCTCTGGTGGTTACCCAGTTCATCGTTCGCTCAGACCCGTGAAATCAGCGGGGTGGTAATTTCCAGTGAGGACAACCTTCCTCTTCCAGGTGTATCTGTTCTCGTAAAGGGAACGACCAGGGGAACGGTATCCGATATCGATGGAAATTTCAGGATTTCGGTTAATCCAGGTGAACAAACCCTGGTGCTTTCCTTCATTGGGTTTGCTACCCAGGAATTGGCTCTGACCAACCAAAACTCGTACAATGTCACCATGGCGCCGGACATGAGATCCCTCAGCGAGGTGATCGTCGTTGGCTATGGTGAGCAAAAGAAAGAAACGATCACAGGATCGGTTGCCACAGTTAAAGGTGCCGAACTTGCCAAATCGCCTGCCATGAACTTGACCAACTCCATTGCCGGTAGAATGGCCGGTGTGGTCGCGGTAAACAGAAGCGGTGAGCCAGGCTATGATGGTGCTGGTATCAGGATCCGTGGGTCCAATACTTTGGGAAACAACGATGCCTTGATCGTAATCGATGGTATCCCTGCAAGAACAGGGGGTATCGACAGGCTCAATCCAAATGATATCGAATCCATTTCTGTTTTGAAAGATGCATCTGCTGCCATTTATGGCGCTAGGGCTGCAAACGGTGTTATTTTGGTGACGACCAAAAGAGGAAAATCCGGTAAGCCGGAATTGAGTTATCAATTCAACCAAGGATTTGCACAGCCAACGGTTATCCCGAAATTGGCGAATGCTTCCCAGTATGGTGAAATGTTGAATGACCTGTCGGTTTATGAACTTCCTGTCAGCGAATGGCAGGGTGCTACCGATGCTTTCAGAAATACAGGTGTATATACAAGACCAAATGGTCAAACCAGAAATGCGCCATTCTCACCAGAGGCACTCGAAATGTACAGGGCAGGAACAGATCCTTGGAACTATCCAAACACGGATTGGTACGATGCCACTTTGAAAACATGGTCACCGCAGGTAAGACACAATGTCCAAATGAATGGTGGAAGTGAAAATATCAGATACTTAGCTTCCATTGGCTACCAAAATCAGGATGCTTTTTATAAGAATTCAGCCACTGGGTTCAAGCAGTATGACATGCGTCTAAACATAGATGCAAAAATTAACGATTACGTTGACGTACAAATCGGTGTTTTGGGAAGACAGGAATCCAGATTTTTCCCAACACGTGGTGCAGGCGCGATCTTCAGGATGCAAATGAGAGGCAAACCAAACGAGCCTGCTTACTGGCCTGACGGAAGACCTGGACCTGATATCGAAAATGGTGAAAACCCAGTTGTCATCACAACCAATGCAACAGGTTACGACAGGGATACCCGCGATTATTTCCAGACCAACGCGCAGTTGAACATCAAAATCCCTGGAATAGAAGGATTGAAATTTCAAGGTACTGCCTCTGTGGATAAACTGAGCAGATTTACCAAAAGATGGGAAACTCCCTGGACACTTTACCAAAAAGGAAGTGGATTTGAGGCTGATGGAGTGACTCCCACCCTTGTTCCTACTTTGAGAGGACCAGCGGAACCAAGATTGACGCAAGGCAACAACAACCAGTTGAACATATTATTGGGGGGTGTCTTCACCTATGACCGTCAGTTTGGTGATCATGGATTTTCGGCCCTGGCTGGAACAAACAAGGAAACTGTAGAAGGGGATGATTTCTTTGCTTACAGAAGGTTTTTCATCTCTCCAGCAATCGATCAGATGTTTGCCGGTGGTGATGCTGAGAAGAACAACGGTGGTGGTGCTTTTGAAAGGGCCCGTCTGAATTATTTTGGTAGGGTTGCTTACAATTACAAAGAAAAATACCTCGCCGAATTCCTTTGGAGATATGATGCTTCTTATATTTTCCCGAAAGATACCCGATATGGATTCTTCCCGGGAATCATGATGGGATGGGTGGTTTCGGAAGAAAGTTTCTGGAAAAATTCCATGCCGGCATTTGATTTCTTCAAAATTCGTGGGTCTTATGGACAAATGGGAAATGACCAGATCTTTTATGACAATACACTTCAGGAATATCAATTCCTTTCTACCTACGGATTCAGAAGCCATATTTTGGAAGGTGCAGAAGTCAAAACACTGTATGAAACAAGGGTTCCCAACAATGCCATCACATGGGAAGTGGCCAACAACAGCAATATTGGTATCGAAGGTCAATTGCTCCAAGGAAAAATATTCTTCGAAGCGGATGTCTTTTACAACAAAAGAACCAATATCCTTTGGAGAAAAAATGCTTCTATTCCGCAAAGTACCGGTTTGTCCTCCTTGCTTCCTGCCGAAAATATCGGTGAGGTTGAAAACAAAGGATTCGATATTCAATTGGGATACAGAGGTCAAAAAGGGGAGCTCAATTACAGCGTGAGTGTTAATGGTGGATATGCCAAGAACAAAATCTTGTTCTGGGATGAGCCTCCAGGTGCCCCAGAATGGCAGCAGTCAACCGGCAGACCCATGGGTTCTCCGGGACCGATCTACATCTATGATGGTGTATTTAGAGATAGAGCTGATATCGATAGGACCACTCTTGATTATTCCGCCATTACCAATGAAATCCGTCCGGGTGACATGAAGTTCAAGGATGTGGATGGAGATGGAAAGATTACTCCTTTGGACCGAGTGAGATTGGACAGAAACAACATCCCAAGATTCCAAGGTGGTATGACTTTGTCAGCAAATTTCAGAGCTTTTGATTTGTCTGTTTTGTTCCAAGGAGCGGCAGGTGCAATGGCAATGGTGAGTGCTGGGGAATCCGGTAACATTGGAAACTATCTTTTGGAATTTTATGAAAAAAGATGGACGGTGGACAATCCAAGCAGTGTAGATCCTAGGATTGCCAATAGGAGTGATCAATATTTCTCCTCCAACAATACCTATTGGTATAGAAGTTCTGATTATGTCAGGCTGAAAAACCTTGAGCTTGGCTATACCTTGCCAGCACATATTGGTTCCAGAATTGGTTTGGGAAGTGTACGTTTTTATGTAAACGGGCTCAATCTGTTGACTTGGGATAAGCTTAAGGTGTACGATCCTGAATCTGACAATTCAACCGGACAATATTATCCACAGTCTAGGGTGATCAATGGTGGTTTTGCTGTTTCATTTTAAAAATTTAATCAAGTTATGAAGAGATATAGCATAAAATATATTATCGTAGCCTTTATTGGGTTCACTTTGGGAAGCTGCAACGACAGTTTTCTGGATACCCAACCTTTAGGGCAAGTCTCCGAATCTGCAGTGTGGACAGATGCCGGTTTGGCAGAAGCCTTTGTGACAGATATTTACGGCGGATTGGGATTCGGTGGTTTTGATGAGCAAATGCTTGCTTCCCTTACCGATGAGGCCATCTTTACGCATCCAGGAAGGGGCATTACCACCGTGACTGAAGCACGTTCCAACCCACAAGATACAGGTTGGATTGGTGGTCCTCGTTCTTGGAACAACATGTACAATAGGGTCAGATCCGCCAATATCGCGATTGAAAACCTCACAAATCCAAAATTCCCCAATACCAACGGTATCGTTGATCGTCTTTTGGGTGAGGCAACCTTTATGAGGGCTTATTTCTCCCATCAGTTGCTGAGAAACTTCGGTGCATTCCCAATTCCTGACAGGACTGTTGGTCTTGGAGACGATACCTTCGAGAAAGCCAGAAACACTTTTGAGGAATGTGTGAATTTCATCAACACTGATTTGGACAAAGCAGCAGAATTGCTCAATGGAAAAAACATGGTGCGTGGAAGGGCAAGCAAAGTAGCAGCACTGGCCTTGAAATCAAGGGTGTTGTTGTATGCCGCCAGTGACCTGCACGACGTGCCTACCGCATCTTCCAAATCTTCTGTGATTTCCAGTTTTGCCAACAAAGAACTGATTGGTTTTACAGGTGGTGACAGAATGGCCAGATGGCAAAGTGCGAAAAGCGCTGCTAAATCCGTCTTGGATCTGGTGGGTGGCAATGAGCTGGATCACACCGCTCCTTTGGATCCAGAAACAGCCAAAACCGTTTACATGAACAATTCCCTTTCCAGAAATGGTGGACAGAACGAAATGATCTTCGGTAGGTATTTCTTGAGTTCAAAGCCAGAAGGTGGAGGAAGACAAGGCTTGTTCAACGGACCGAATGGCTACAACAACTGGGCTGGAAACACTCCCGTACAATTGTTGATCGATGATTATGAAATGATGGATGGCAGTGAATTTGACTGGAGCAATCCTGCAAACGCAAAAGCCCCTTATGACAACAGAGATCCAAGATTCTATTCCACCTTCTTGTATGATGGAGCCCAGTGGAAACCAAGATCCTCTGCCAACCAATCCAGGGATCCTTTGGGCCAGATCCAAACAGGTTCCTATGAGGTGGTCAATGCGTCTGGAGCCAAAGTGATTGTACCAGGTTTGGATACCCGTAGCAGTCCAATTGAAGATTGGAACGGAAGTTATACAGGCTACTACATCAGAAAATTCGTGGAGCCAAATCCAGCCTTCGTTGATCAAAATACCTGGCAAGAAATTCCTTGGCCTGCCATCCGAGTATCAGAGATTGTCCTCAATTACGTAGAGGCATGTATTGAACTTGGTGAGGAAGAAGAAGCCAGAACTTGGTTGAATAAA
Organism: Rhodonellum sp.; assembly: GCF_030656585.1. Classification (NCBI taxonomy): domain Bacteria; kingdom Pseudomonadati; phylum Bacteroidota; class Cytophagia; order Cytophagales; family Cytophagaceae; genus Rhodonellum; species Rhodonellum sp. The sequence goes on along the minus strand of NZ_JAUSPP010000072.1, from coordinate 65,999 downwards.
ATCCGCTTCAGAGCCGGTATGCCAGCCATTACTGCATCAGGACAGGCCTTAAAAGAAAAATACATCAATGAAAGAAGGGTGGAGTTGGTCTTTGAAGAACACCGCTACTATGATGTAAGAAGATGGATGATCGCCCCAGAAACCTTGGGAAGACAAGCCAATGGGATCAAGGTTTCCGGTAAATTGAAGCCTGGAAAATCGCTTTCTGTGTACAGATACGACCCCGAACTCTATGATTATTCCTATGAAATAATAGAAATCGATCCTGGAAAGGAAAACAGACTTTGGTTAGACAAAATGTATTTTATGCCTCTAAGTTTTGATGAGATGAACCGTAACGCTCTACTCATACAAAATCCAGGATTTTAATTCATTGAATTGACCTTTTGATGAAGCAACTTGGCTTGGAAATCATTAATTTCCTGCCAAGTTGCTTCTTTGTGTTTTACCCGCATATAAATATTGCCCCATGTGTGATTTTACTTCTCGTGTTTGTCTGACGGTTTTGATTATGGTTCTGGTGATCTCCTGTGATCCACCCACTTCAGAGGAGAAGGTTGTTACTTTGCCCGTAGACCAACCGCTTTTTAATCTTGTTTCTCCAGAAAACTCAGGAGTCCATTTCAATAATCTATTGACTGAAACCCTGAATACCAACGTTTTGGTATATGAGTATTTTTACAATGGAGGAGGTGTGGCAGTTGGCGATCTCAATGGAGACGGTCTGGATGACCTCTATTTTACTGGGAACATGGTTCCCAACCAACTCTATTTGAACAAAGGAAATTTAAAATTTGAAGACATTACCGACTTGGCAGGTGTGGCAGGCAGAAATGGACCTTGGACAACGGGTGTGACCATGGCCGATGTGAATGGAGACGGACGTTTGGATATTTATGTCTGTTATTCCGGAAATATGCCTTCCGAAAAGCGGAAAAACCAACTTTTCATCAACAATGGTCCCAATGAGAATGGAACTCCAACTTTTTCCGAAGAGGCCGCCGCTTATGGTCTTGCGATAGATTCCTATTCCACGCAAGCCTTGTTTTTTGATTATGACAAAGATGGGGATTTGGATATGTTTTTGCTCAACCACAATCCAAAATCACTGCCGATTCTGGACGAATCGAGCACTGCTGAAGTATTGAAATACAAAGACCCTTCCGGCTCTCAATTGTTCAGGAATGACAATGGGAAATTTGTGGAAGTCACCGAAAAAGCAGGCATCCAAAACTCTGCACTTTCCTATGGTTTGGGCGTTGGGGTAGCCGATCTGAATGGGGATGACTGGCCTGATATCTACATCAGCAACGATTATACCGCTCCGGATTTCCTTTATATCAACAACAAGAATGGGACATTCACGGATGTTAGTAAATCCGCCTTGGGCCATATTTCCCAGTTTTCGATGGGAAATGACTTGGCCGATATCAACAATGACGGATTGGTCGACATCTACACCCTCGACATGCTTCCCGAAAGCAACAAGAGGCAAAAACTTTTGATGGCACCCGACAACTATGAGAAGTTTGACTTCATGGTCAATGTTGGTTTCCATCACCAATACATGCGCAATATGCTCCACCTGAACAATGGAGATGGTTCCTTCAGCGAAATCGGTCAGTTGGCTGGAGTTTCCAATACCGATTGGAGTTGGGCCGCACTTTTTGCCGATTATGACAACGATGGATTGAAAGACCTTTTGGTCACCAATGGCTACAACCGCGATTACACCAATATGGATTTCCTGAAGTACATGGGGGATTTTGTCCAGCATCAAAGCAATCTCAAGCGGGAGGACATTCTTGGGTTGGTCTCCAAAATTCCTGCCTCGGATATCGGCAATTATGTCTTCAAGAACAAAGACGGCCTGCAATTCGAAAATGTCACCGACAAATGGGGACTCAAGCCCATCGCCAACAGCAATGGGGCAGCCTATGCCGACCTGGACAATGATGGTGACCTGGACTTGATCATCAACAATGTCAATGAAAAAGGATTTGTCTACGAAAACCTTTCCAACACCAAGGAAAACAACCATTTCCTAAAAATAAAATTGGAGGGGGCGAAACAAAATACCTCCGGCCTAGGGGCCAAAGTGATGCTGTATCATGATGGAATTACCCAAATGATCGAGCAGATGCCCACAAGAGGTTACCAATCGAGTGTTTCCCCAATATTGCATTTTGGCTTGGGGGCATCCCAAAAAGTGGATTCCTTAAAAGTCAGATGGCTTGGCGGTGATGAACAAACCCTCTTCAGTACCACTGCAAACCAACTCCTTGTTTTGAAGGAAAGCGAAGCAAAAAAGGGGGGGCTTTCAACAAAGAAAGCGAATGCTCCCCTATTCAAAAAAAGCACATTGGCGCCCTTTTCACTACCCAATCCATATTCGGGCATCAATGATTTCAAAAGACAACCCTTGATGATCAGCCCCATTTCCGGTACCAGAAGTGCCATGGCAAAAGGCGAACTCAAGGAAGTAGGATCCAACGCAGTGTATATCGGGGGGCTTGCCGGCATCGCCGGGCAGTTGTTTGTTCAGAAGCCGAACAAGGATTTTATGGCTTTGCCCAAATTGGAATGGACGGAAAAATACCGAGGATCGGAAGATACTGATGCCCTATTTTTTGATGCCAACGGAGATGGATTTCCAGACCTTTATGTGGCCAGTGGAGGATATGGAAATTTTCTTCCCGAAGATCCTTTGCTTCAGGACCGGCTTTATCTCAATGATGGTAAAGGCGGATGGCTTGACGGCACCGAAAACTTGCCCAAGATGCCCACCAGCACTTCAGTTGTGGCAGCTGCGGATATCAATGGGGATGGGTTTTTGGATCTTTTTGTAGGAAGTCGAGTGGTGCCGGGCAGATATCCTGAAATCCCTACCAGCTATATTTTGATCAATGACGGGATGGGGAATTTCACCGACCAAACCGATAAATTTTCCAAGGAACTGAAGCATATCGGAATGGTGACGGATGCTGCTTGGATTGATCTCAATGGAGACAATCTGCTCGATCTCGTGGTCGTGGGAGAATGGATGCCCATCACCGTGTTCATCAATACGGGAGAAAAGCTTGAGGAAAGAACCTTTGATTTTTTTGACAGGAATTATTCCGGATGGTGGAATACCCTGACGGTTGAAGATCTCAATGGTGATGGCAGGCCGGATCTGCTGGTAGGAAATCACGGGACCAATAGCCAAGTCAAGGCAAGTTTCGAACAGCCGGCGGAGCTTTATGCAAAGGATTTTGACCAAAACGGATCCATGGATCCCATTTTCAATTTTTACATTCAGGACAAGAAATATCCCTACTTGACAAGGGATGAGCTCTTCGATCAATTTGCCTCCAAAAGGAATAAATTTCTGACTTATGAAAGTTTCTCAGAGGCCCAAATGGAAGACATTTTTTCTCCTGAAGAATTGGACGGCGCGCAGGTTTTGGAGGCAAATTTTCTGAAAACGGCTTTTTTTACTTTGGAATCAAATGCTAAATTTAAGTTGCAGGAGCTGCCTGTCCAGGTTCAGTTTGCTCCTGTATATGCCATAGAGTGGATTCCTGCCCAAAATGGAAAGGAAGGACACCTGATTTTCGCGGGAAATGCGGAAACCGCACGGCTAAGATTGGGGAAAAGCGATGCCAATTATGGTGTGGTTTTGAAAGTGAACGAGAAGGGGGAAATGGAATACCTTCCACAACCTATTTCAGGATTGGGCTTGAGGGGAGATGTCAGGAATATCCTGACTTTGGGAGAGGGGAAATCCTTGTTTTACATCAATAAAGAGGGGATATCCGTTTATGAAATGCAAAAATAATTCAATGGAAAATCGCAGGAAATCGGCTTGGAAAGGGATCGTCGCAGGAATTTTGTTGGTTTTGGTTTCCATCTCCTGCACCGAACCAAAAGCACCCCAAGCCATCGAAAACGATGAAATTGCCAATGTGATTTCGCAAATGACCGATATCATGATTCATGATGTGACCAACCCTCCATTGGCGGCAAAGTTTTTTGCCTATGCGAGTCTGGCGGGCATGGAGGCGCTTTCCTACCAGGAAGATTCTCTTTCACTGCTTTCTCAAAAAATAAACGGATACAGTGCGACGGTCAATAAAATCAAGCAATCAGAAAAATATGAGCATCGGATAAGTGCCGTGTTTGCCATGCTGCATACCGCGAAAAAAATGCAGCCTTCGGGGAGTCTCTTGGAGGCATACGAAGATGAATTTGCCAAAAGATGTTTGGCATTGGGTTTTGACCAGAAAATTATCGACCAATCGAAGGCGTTTGGTATTGAAGTCAGCGGAGAGATTCTAAAATACGCTGCCATGGACAATTATAACAAAACAAGTGGTTTTCCAAAATATACCCCTATGGCAGCAGAAGGGAGTTGGTATCCGACCCCTCCCGGATTTTTTGCCCCGGTGGAGCCGTATTTCAATACTTTGCGCCCATTTTTTCTTGACTCTGCTTCGCAATTTAAACCCATTTCGCCAGCGCGTTTTTCAACTGATAAAAATTCTCCTTTTTACAAAATGATGGAAGAAGTGTATCAGGTTGAATTGACGGAGGAGAAAAGGCTTGTTGCCGCTTTTTGGGATTGCAATCCTTTTGCACTGGAAGAAAATGGGCACTTGATGATCGGGATGAAAAAAATCTCGCCGGGGGCGCATTGGATGGGAATTGGCAACATTGCCTGTAAGGTAAATCAAGTCGGTTTTGGCAAAGCCATGGAAATCAACGGTGTATTGGCCATGTCATTGCATGATGCATTTATGGGTTGCTGGGATGAAAAATACCGGAGCAATCGGATCCGCCCCGAAACAATCATCCGCAAACTGATTGACCCCAACTATAAACCCCTGCTCCAGACGCCACCATTTCCGGAATACCTCAGTGGACACTCCGTTGTTTCCACTGCATCGGCTGTGGTACTGACTCATTATTTCGGAGAAAATTTCGCCTATACGGATACGGTGGAGGTCAAATTTGGCTTGCCCACACGCGATTTTGAGGGATTCCATCAGGCAGCGGAAGAGGCCGCAATCTCCCGTCTTTATGGAGGTATTCATTTTATGGATGCGATCACAGAAGGGCAAAAACAGGGAAGGGAAATCGGCAGCTGGACCATCGATAAGTTGTTTTCCCCGTTGTCAAAAAATTAAGCTTATTTGGTAAAAAAGTATTCTCGCTTCTGAAAATAAATGGGGTACTTGTATGACAATTAAATTGTTATAAAATGTCGATTTTGAAATACACAGCCGTACTCTGCGGCTTGTTCTGTGCCGCTTTTGTGGGCTACAATTACCAGGCGGAAGACTTCAAACCTTATGTCCAAAGCATTCCTGATGCACCCGTCACCTTTGGGATGACGCCGATTCCAGCAGGTGTTTTTACCATGGGAGGTACAGCAGGTGGCAACGATGAAGTTCCCCTGCACCAAGTGGAAATTTCGGCATTTTGGATGGGGACACATGAAGTCACTTGGGATATTTTCGAAATGTTTTTGGACAAAAATTATGAAGAGGCCATTGCCGAAAAACCGCTTCCGGCCTATGTCGATGGCTTGAGCAGACCAAGTATTCCCTATTTGGACATGACTTTTGGGATGGGAAAAGAAAATAAGCCTGCCATAGGGATGACCCAATATGGAGCCATCCAGTTTTGTAAATGGCTGTATCTCAAAACAGGAGTCTTTTACAGACTTCCAACCGAAGCCGAATGGGAATATGCCTGCCGCGCAGGATCTTCTGATCCCTATTTTTTTGGGTCGGATGAAAGCAAATTGGCCGATTTTGCCTGGTTTGGGGAAAATAGTGCCGGTTTGACGCAGGAAATCGGACAGAAAAAACCAAATCCTTGGGGACTTTACGATATCCTCGGAAATGTGATGGAATGGACTTCGGACCAATATGGTGCAGATGTATACTCCAGCAGGGCTGACAAAAAAACCGTGGACCCAAAAATCCCAGTCAAAATCCTATATCCCGGCGCCATCAGGGGAGGAAGTTATAAAAGTGAGCCCTCGGATTTGCGCTCCTCCAAGCGGTTTGCTTCCACGCCGGAATGGAAAAGAATCGATCCACAGATCCCAAAAAGCCAATGGTGGTTTCCCGAAGCTCCGTTTTTGGGACTCAGATTGGTGAGGCCATTGGACCTGCCGAGTCCCGAAGAAATCAATGCCTATTACGACAATCCACCGATAACAGACTATTAAACCATAAACCAAGACCCATGAATAACCAAAAAAATAACCCAAGAAGAGACTTCCTGAAAACCAGCGCGCTGGTGACGGGAGGATTGATGATGCCATTCAGTATGCCTGGGGCATTTGCCGCTGGATCAGATGTGATCAAGTTGGCCGTGATCGGCTGCGGCGGTCGTGGAACCGGAGCAGTTTTTCAAGCTTTCGAGACTGGCCACAATATTCAACTTGTCGCGATGGCCGATGCCTTTAGGGACAGGATTGACAAAAGCTATGAGCCCATTTTCAACAAATACGGCAAGGACAAAGTCAACGTGCCGGAGGACAGGAAATTCGTGGGATTTGATGGCTACAAGGAAGCCATGAAGGATGCCGATGTGGTGATCTTGGCTTCACCTCCAGGGTTCAGACCCGCCCACTTCGAAGAAGCGGTAAGGCAGGGCAAGCAGATTTTTATGGAAAAACCAGTTGCCACGGATGCCATCGGAATTCGACGCGTTTTGGCGGCAGCCGAGGAAGCCAAAAGAAAGAAACTCAATGTAGTCGTGGGTTTGCAGCGACACTATCAGTCCAACTATAGAGAGACCATCAAAAGAATCCAAGACGGAGCCATCGGCGATATTGTCGCTGGACAAGTCTATTGGAATGACGGAGGCGTTTGGGTCAATCCAAGAAAACCCGAACAAACAGAGATGGAATATCAGATGAGAAACTGGTATTATTTCAATTGGCTCTGTGGGGATCACATCACCGAACAACATGTACACAACATCGATGTGGCCAACTGGGTAAAAGGTGGCTATCCCGTCAAGGCAGAAGGGACCGGTGGTCGGACCATTCGGACCGGAAAGGACCATGGAGAGATCTTTGACCACCACAGCATCACTTTCACTTATGCCGATGGATCTACGATTTTCAGTGAGTGCAGACATTTCCCGGGAGCTCACAATAGAGTGGATGAAACTTTCCAGGGAACCAAGGGAAAAGTTTACCTCAGTGCCGGCAACCATGGGGTCATCACCGATCGTTCGGGAAATGAAATTTACACCCACAACCGGGAAAACAACCCCAATCCCTATCAGGTAGAGCATGATGAACTTTTTGCCGCAATTTCGAAAGGGGAATACAAATTTGCGGATGCCGAAAATGGTGCGAAGAGTACCATGACTTCAATTTTGGGTCGATACGCAACCTATTCCGGAAAGGTCATTACTTGGGATGAGGCACTGAATTCCAACATTGATTTGATGCCGGAACGTTTGGCTTGGGATGCCATGCCAAAATTACTTCCCAATGCGGATGGATTTTATCCACATGCGATTCCTGGAAAAACTAAAGTGATTTAAGATGGAAAGGAGAAAATTCATAAGAAATATCAGTTGGGGCGGAGCAGTTTCCGCCCTTGCCGGATCCAGTTTCATTCCAGCCTTTGGGGCCAAAATCCCAAGTGCAGACACCTTCAATTTGGACTATGCTCCCCACTTTGGGATGTTCAAAGGGCATTCTGGAGATGATTTGGTAGATCAGCTAAAATTCATGGCCGACCAAGGTTTCCGTTCTTTGGAAGACAATGGTTTGCTGGGAAGATCCGTGGAAGACCAAAACAAAATCGGCAAAACTCTGGAGCAACTTGGAATGCGGATGGGTGTTTTTGTGATCGATGGTGGAGACAATTGGAAAATATCTCTCACCACCGGAAAAGAAGAATTCGTCCAGAATTTTGTCAATACCTGCAAAAAATCCGTGGAAACGGCCAAGAGGGTCAATGCAAAATGGGCAACTGTGGTACCGGGATTCTTCGAGAGAAAATTACCAATGGGAATCCAGACCTCCAATGTGATCGAAGCATTGAGAAAGGGAGCGGAAATACTTGAACCACATGGGATTGCCATGGTTTTGGAGCCTTTGAGCGATACCCCGGAGCTTTTCCTCCGATATTCTGATCAAACCCATGCGATTTGCAAGGCGGTGAACAGCCCTTCCTGCAAAATCCTGTACGATGCTTACCACATGCAGCGCAATGAAGGAAATCTTATTCCCAATATGGAATCTTGTTGGGACGAAATCGCTTATATACAAATCGGTGATAATCCGGGTCGAAAAGAACCCGGAACTGGTGAAATAAATTATCAAAATGTGTTCAAATACATTCATGGTAAGGGTTTCAAGGGCATTTGTGGAATGGAACACGGAAATGCAATTCCCGGAAAAGAAGGTGAACAGGCGCTGATCGCTGCCTATAGAAAAGCAGATCAATTCAAATAAAAACAGTATATGAGGCTATTTTCTTTTTTATTTTTAAGCATGGGCGTGCTCGCCTTCAATAGTTGTCAACAAAAGGAAAATAGTGTCATATTAGAGAGACCAACTGGGTGGGAGATTATTGAAACCCCCACCCAGGCCTCCCTTCGCGGGCTTTCACCCGTCACCAACGAAATCGTTTGGGCCAGTGGCTCTAGCGGTGTTTGGTTATTGACAGTGGATGGAGGAGATACCTGGGAGACTGGTGTGATTGGTGGATTGGATACCGTTGATTTTAGGGATATCGAAGGCTTCAGCGCATCTACTGCCTTGGCACTATCAAGTGGTCAGCCTGCAGTAATTTTCAAGACCATCGATGGGGGAAAAAATTGGGTTGAAAAATTCAAAGGTCCTGAGGGAGCTTTTTTTGACGGATTTGATTTCAATAAAGACAAAAATGGGTACGTGATTGGAGACCCCGTAGGTGGGAAATGGATGGTGCTAAGGACCAATGACCAAGGTGAAACTTGGGCGCTGTTGGAATCCTCTCCGAAAGCAAAGGAAGGGGAAGCGGCTTTTGCGGCCAGCGGATCAGGAATCATTATGGGGACAGACAATATCTGGTTTGCCAGTGGCGGGTCCATAAGTAGGGTTTATAACTCCAATGATGGGGGATCGAAATGGACTGTTCAAGATACTCCAATTCTTCAAGGCGAAATGTCCCAAGGAATATATTCCATCACACGTGTTGACAATGACAACATGATCGCTGTGGGAGGGGATTATCTTCAGCCTGACTTTTCGGAAAAAAATGTGATTCTATCAAATGATCTGGGCAAAACCTGGACCGCAGCTTCGGGGAATCCTCCGAGCGGATACCGGTCAGGAGTTGCCTATTTTCCACGACACCATTGGGTAATCACCGTCGGACCAAATGGAGGTGATTTTTCAAAAGATGGGGGTTACGGTTGGGAGAGATTTTCGGATGAAGCTTTCCATTCCGTTTATTTGGACAAATCCCAAAGCGGTGTTTGGGCGTCAGGGGCAAATGGGAAAATTGCAAAACTCAAATTCTGATTGTTTTGATTGTTGAGCAATAGATTTTTCAAAAATTGGTTTCCCAAGTAATTATCCGAATGAAAAAGGTTTTTAATCTTTGAAAAGAACTTCTTTTCAAAGATTTGGTACTTGCCATGAAACCGGGTTGGCTGAGTGGAAAATCCCTATAAGGAAAAGTAAGACCGCGATATTTCGATTTTTATTTTTCCCAAGCCCAAAAATGACAAAGATTTTTTGTCGGGATTGCTGATTGCTGGCTTGTTTTATTATATTTATTATTTCCAACCCGCCATGAAGTTAACAATCATCCGATTTCTGACCGGGGAAATACTCCTGATTTAAACGATTTGAAATAAAAAAATATGTTTGAAATAATACCTTCCATTTGGCTGATAAACGGGAAATGTGTTCGTCTGAAAAGAGGAGACTTTGCCACTGAGCAAGTTATCTCCAACAATCCCCTTGAAATAGCCCAGGCATTTGAAGACCACGGCATCAAAAGAATCCACTTGGTTGACCTTGATGGTGCCAAGAGAGGAGAACCCAAAAATTACCATATTTTGGAGGCCATTACCGGCTACACCAATCTTTTGGTGGACTTTACCGGAGGGATTTCCACGGATGGAGATGTGATCAAGGCATTTGAGCACGGTGCCAAAACCATTACCGCAGCGTCCATTGCCGCCAAAGATCCGGATAAATTTGCCCAATGGCTTGTTTCTTATGGACGTGAAAGAATCAATCTTGCCGCCGATACCGACCCACAGAATCACAAAGTCATTATCGGGGGTTGGTTGAAAAAAACCGAAATCGACCTTTTTGAACATATTGAAAATTTCTACGAAAAAGGCCTGAAGTATCTCAAATGCTCAGACATAACACGTGATGGTGTATCCGACGGCCCTAACTTTGAGCTGTATGCGCAGATCCGGGAGAAATTTCCGGAAATTTTTCTGGCGGCCAGTGGCGGGGTCAGAAGTATCGATGACTTCAAGCGATTAAGAGACATGGGCCTGAAAGCTGCGGTTTTTGGCAGGGCTTATTATGAAAACATCATCAAGCTAGAAGACCTCGATAAATTTATAGCCGAAACCAACTGATTTAAAAGCTTCCTAAAAGGGAGCTTTTTTTATGCCGGATTTTAATTTTTGAGAACAAATAATTGGGGAACTGTACCATAAAGGTGAACAACCAGATATTGAATAAAGAAACCGACTCTCCATTACCATTCCACCCGTTTTATGCATTGCCAATTCAATTCCACCCTTTAATAGCTTAATAATCATTCAGTTTTTTACTTCACCATATTGGTACTTCACCTTATTCTTCAATTGGTCTGATTTTCTTACAGTTACAACACCTAATAGGAAACCTAATGCATATTTCGGGTTCAAGAATGTTCGGCAATTGCACCAAGAACTTTTGAAAGTGTATAAAGGTCCGATTCTTCATGGTGTGCCGAGATCACGATCCTGTTTACCTTGCGGGAATGGGCAGACGGATAGGGAAAAGAAGATACTATGATCCCATGCTCCTGCAAATGGTTTACCCAATTGGGATCCGTGAATGAATACACTGGATAGCGAGGTATAAAGGTCAAGCCCTTTGTGTTTTTTGTGAGGGCGGAAAAATATTCCAAATTGTTGAATAGTTTTTCCTTTCTCTCCACATACAAATGCTGTCCTTGTAAAAAAGCATCCAAATATGCCGGGGGTGGAGGAGAAGAAGAGCGGAAAGTCTGGTGATTTTCGATCAACCCTATTGTCTCTAGATTTCCCAAAATGATTCCTGCAGGCAGACCAATCCCTTTTCCAAGGGAACCGGAAACGACCAGATTGACGGAGAGGTGCTTTAGCTGTCTGTATGTCCCGAAAATACCCTCGCCGGCCACACCAAACGCATGGCTGTCATCAACCAGGAGCGTGTACTCATGTTTTAAGGGGAGCGTTTGGATCCAGTTGTAATCATGGAGACTAGGTTCGAGCGGGTCCAAGGCATTTCCAAGGATCAGTATCTTTTGGGCAGGATTTTTTTCGCAAAACGCACCAACCATAGATACCCATTCGGCGAAAGTTGGCTTGGGATCAAGGGCCCAATCCTCGGGCAAAACAGCAGGATGGGTGTCTGGGGCTACGAAGACCTTATCCATCCCTTTTCTCAAATGATTGACAGCCGCATTTCCGGCCAAATAACCACTGCTCCAGACAAGCGCTCTGTCTGCACCTGCTTTTTCTGCAAAATAGGTTTCAAACTGCCCATAAACGGCCAATCGGACATTGTTGATCCTGCTGAGGCCATGGTTGAGTCCATATTTTTTAATACCAGAGATCACCAATTCCTCAAATGCCTCCGAACTCCCCATTCCCAAATAAGCCGTCCCACTGAAGAAAAGGTAATCACGACCCTCATGCAGGATGGTTCTGTTGATTTTTGAGGTCAGTAAAAATGGATGCATAGACGCTTATTTCAGTTTGGGAACGAAAAAGATTTACGCTTGATAAAAGGTCTTTTTTCGGACAATAGGGAGAAGAGGATCTTTGGAAGCAAGGATGGGCATAAGGTAAATGGTGAATGATTGCATCACCATTTACCGGACCGTAGGAAAATTTGGTTCCATGCGGCTGTTATTTTGCAAAGATCTGGCTTTCGTCCCAGAATGATTTGAACTCCAGAGCATTGCCGCAAGGATCCAAAAAGAACATGGTGGCCTGTTCCCCCACCTCACCCTTGAAACGGATATAGGGTTCGATGATGAAATCAATGCCGTATTCCTGAAGTGTATCCGCCAATTGGTGCCATTCTTCCCAAGGGAGAATCACGCCAAAATGCCTGACAGGTACGTTTTTGCCATCAACTTGATTGGCACTCATTTGATGAAGTTCTTCGGGTTTGATATGTGCTGACAATTGATGGCCGAAAAAATTGAAATCGATCCATTTATCCGTACTTCTTCCAATGGCACAGCCCAAAAGGTCCCCGTAAAACTTTCTGGTTTCTTCAATGTCCCTGATCGGGAATGCTAAATGAAAAGGCTTAAATTCACTCATGTTTTTTTAGTATGTTGGGATTTAAGGGGTAATTTGATTTTGGCACTACTTGAGTGCCAAGTTAGCAATAAGGCTTAGATTTTCCATGACGTTTTTGGAATGCATTTTAAGGGATCAGCAAGGGGTCGGATAACACAGAAGTCATGGGTTTTTTTGATTTGGATTGATTCGATTATTTATGTTTAACCCGTTTTATGCATTATGGACTCAACTCAATATTGTAATTGAAAGACGATCAATTGGATGATGACTGTTTTTGATATCACCGACTGGTTGAAGTCAAAAGCAAGGGAACAAAGATTGATTATGGATCGATTCTAGTTTAAAATGGAATAGGTGATGCACAATATCGGTTCAATGGTCTTTGCCAGGTTTTCAGAAAAACTTGAATACCCCAGATAGTCACTGCCAAAGACTATCTGTAAAACCCAGACTTCAATTTCCAATTCCGCTGGGTACTTTATCCAAAGGCCTCTGAGACATACTGCCCATCATTTGTGAAAAAAAGGGCAAAAACCACCTTCGGTTTTGCCCTTTTTCGAAATTCCAGAAGATATGGAAATCCATAAATTCCTATCACTATGGACTATTGAGACAACCAAAAGCGGACAGCCCTGATCAAGGTTTCCCTCCGTCGAGACCACCCCCTGTAGCAAACAGCAATGGTTGGCGCAATACCAAAAAGAGGCTGCTTGGAAAGCAGCCTCTTTTTGGTATTTAGGTTGAATTAATAGGCGGGATCTTGTGTCAAAGTGGGCTGGCCATCTTTCAAAGATCTATCTATCGCTTCCAAAGGAATGGGGAAAAATTCATTTTTGTTTTTAACAAAACTCCTCCCAGCCAAATAAACACGTTTGGTCCTTTCCACTTCAAGATATTTATTCAGTGTTTCAGCAGCAATGCCCCATCTTTGAAGATCAAAAAAGCGGTGTCCTTCCATACTGAATTCAAGTCTTGTTTCAAATCTTACTGCTTTTCTGGCAAGATCTTTATCCGCCCATGGAGTATCATAGGTTTTGATGATATAATTTGCCGCCGGTTGTCCCGCTACAATGGTAAAATCATTTCTGGAACTGCCCTGAATGGCTTTTGGAACAAAATTTCCCGGGTTGGCTGCTCTTGTTCTGACAATATTCACAAGCTCCCGAGCTCTTTCAAGGCTTCCTACCTCAACCTCAGCCTCTGCCAACCAAAGTAAAATCATTCCATAACGCATAATCCGATAATTGTTGGCCGTTAGATTACCCCATCCGCCTACACCAAAAGCCGCTTGTTCGGCAACATGTTTCATGGAGGAATAAGGACCTGCATAGGATACATCTCTGATAAAGTCTGTTCCGTGAATTTTAAAATCCTTAAACAGAATACCGGGTCTCCCCAGGGAATGGTCAATTCGGGGGTCGAGAGGGCCATTATAAGGAGTTTGCCATGTCACATCCGTATCATTGAAAGTATCCAACAGGGGAAGTCCAGAAGGGGTCGTCTTGAATGCATTTACCAGGTTTTGGGAAGCCTGGTAAAACCCACAGCATCCCCATGGATCGATATAAGGATGGGCCAAACCGACTCCTTGATTGGATGCCTGATCATTGGCACTGTTGATGGCGTATTGAATTTCAAATATTGACTCGGCATTGTTGCGGGTTGCCACTAGAAAATTATCTGCAAATTTATCAACCAAGGTAAATCTACCACTGCTGACGATTTGATCCAGAAGGGCTTTTGCTTCTAGAAGTTTGACTGAATTGGCACTCCCGTTGGCATCCCAACCCTGATACATTTTGGCTTTTGCCAGGAATGCCATGGCTGCCAATTTTGTAGGTCTTCCCACTTGGGCCTGGGTTTCGGGAAGGCTTTTCATGGCCTCTTCAAAGTCCGCTTCTATCAATGGCCAAATTTCTAGGTTATTGGGCACTTTGGTGCTTTCTACATCCGTAATATCAAATATCTCGTCGCTGATATAGGGTGGATTTCTCCACATTTTTCTGGCCTCCATATGGAAAAAACCCCTTAAAAACCTAGCCTCACCAATTATCCGCGCCCTATTCTGGTCACTGATGGTTTCTACCTTCTTCAGGGTATTCAGAGCATCATTGGCTCGGGCAACTCCTTTGTAGAGACCTCTCCATTTGTTCCGGATGTGCCCGTTGAAGGCCTGAAAATCATATGCTTCGATAAAAGACTGTTCGGGCTGATCCCCCGCATCTGTTCCTTTATATGCATCATCGGAAGCAATACCACCAAATACCCAGTTTTGGACATCATTTTCCCAGGGAGCCTGACCGTCAAGACCGGTACCTGATAACATTTTGTATGATCCTAGCAAGAGACCTTCTACTCCAGACTCTGTGGCCAAGCCACTTGAACTGAATTGACCCTGGGGTTCCTTGGTCAAAAACTCGTCACCGCAGCTGATAGTAATAAATAATACCGCCGCAAAGGTTATAACTTTATAAATTGTTTTCATAACAGGAATTTATTTAGAAATTAAGGTTAAGGCCAATCAAAAGATTTTTCGATACCGGCATATATCCTCCGTCAAATCCCAAGGTGTTATCGGTATTCGTTTGAATTTCCGGATTTAGGCCTGAATATTTGGTGAAAGTAAACAGGTTTTGCCCCTGCAGATAAACCGATGCCCTACCAAATCCAAGTTTTGACAAGGCACTTGCAGGTAGGCTGTAGGTGAGCTGAATATTCCTGATTCTAAAGTAAGAACCATCCTCAATGAAATAACTTGAAGGACGGCTACTGACCTGATCATTGGCATCCATTATAGGAGTTTTGGCATTTGGATTGGCAGCTACCCACTGGGCTCGAGGTGCTTGGGGATTGGTGGGCTGCCAAGCATCATAGAGAGCGGATTTGGATCTGTTTCCCTGAAATGTATTGAAATCTGCGAAATAACGTACATAATTAAAAATATCATTTCCCACAGACCCATTTCCGAAAATGGTAAGATCAAAGCTTTTATAGCCCAGGTTCAAATTGATGCCGTAAGTAAAATCCGGGTGGGGATTTCCAATAACGGTTCTATCATCGTCGGTGATTACTCCATCATTGTTTACGTCCTCAATCTTGAACTTTCCAGGGGCATTATAACTCCCGTATGTAGGGTGTGAATTTGCCTCTTCCTGGGACTGGAAAATCCCCAATACATTGAATCCATAATAGGATGAAAGGGGTAGGCCTGCCTGCGTAACCGTAACAGCAGGAACCCTTGATCCAAATCCAAAGAATCGCGTATCTTCATTTTCGTCCAACCGATCAACCTTGTTTCTATAGGTGGAGAAATTACCGGAGATGCTGTATCTAAAATCCCCTCCCATGGTGGTGTTTCGATAACCCAAATTGATATCAATCCCTTTATTGGTTATCTGCCCGACATTAGAGGAAGGTGCGGACGCATCACCTGCAGTAAATGTAATCGGTATCGTGAACAACATGTCTGAAGTGACTCTTTGCCAGAGGTCAAATTCAAAGTTTAATTTATCGTTGAATAACAAAACATCCAGACCTAAATTATTGGAAGTGGTTGTCTCCCATTTGGCATTGGGATTACCAAACCGCTGTGCATCAAATCCCAATGTTGGGGAATTGAGAGAGCCATCAATAGGATATCCGGCATTGAAAATATTAGACCGATAGGTTGTGAAAGCATTGTAATCACCAATTGCCTGATTTCCTGTCTTTCCCCATCCATAGCGAAGTTTCATATCCGACACAAAAGGAAGAGCTGATTTTACAGCGGCTTCCTCAGACAATCTCCAACCTAAGCTAAAGGCAGGGAAAATCGCATTTCTTGAAGCCGATAAAAATCTGGATGAGGCATCATTCCTGATAATGACCTGAACCAGGTACTTATCTGCGTAAGCATAATTGAATTTGCCGAATTGAGAAAACAAACTGTAATCTCTGAAAACATTACCCGAGTTCGTCGCCGTAGTGGCATCCCCCAAATCCAGATAGCTCAATATTTCCGGTGTAATGAAGGCAAATCTTTGTCTGCCTGCCTCAAAGAATTCCCCAAATTCCTGAATAGCTTCAGTTCCGACGTATGCATCTACAAAATGGACCTCTTTGAAAACCTTGCTATAACTCAGCACATTTGACCAAACCCATTGGTATTGGTAATCATGCCTCGCAGTGGTACTGTTGATAAAATTACCTTCAACATATTCGGGTTGGGGTCTGCCCAAGAATCGGCCTCGACTGGTATTGCCATCTATTCCGAGGCTGGTTTTCAATTGAAAGTTTTCGTTGAAGTCAAAGGCGGCATAAGCATTTCCAAAAACCCTCATTCTCATGTTTCTATTGTCCTGCTGTCTGGACAAAACCGCAAACGGATTGAAGTTGTTGCCCAAATTGGCCCCTCTACTTCCAGCAAAGTTCCCTTCTATATCATATACAGGAAGCAGTGGATGGTGCTTATATGCGCCTGATACTGCATTTTGTTCATCTTGGTTTCCAAATCCCCCTTTTCGATTATCAAAAGTAACGGATAGATTTTCTCCGATCGTCAACTTATTGTTGAGGGCTTTAAATTCTGTGTTCGCCCTTAGGGAATACCTTTCATATCCAATGAATTTCACGATCCCTTCTTGGTTAAAATATCCGGCCGAAAGGGCGTACCGGCCACTTTCGGTGCCTCCTGAGGCAGATATCTGGTAATTTTGGATGGGGGCAGACCTCGTCACCTCATCCCACCAATTGGTATCTGCAGATCTGGTGATGGCATAAATGTTTCCGGGTCTTAATGCATAAAGACTGGGGTTTGTGCTTGGATCTCCCTCCATGGCTCCACTTGGAAATACATAATCCGGAATACTGACCTCCCCATTTGGGCCAAAGGTATATTGTCCATGACCAGGGGTCTTGCCTGCATAGATGTCTGCTAAATACAGATACCTTCCAAGCTCTTCCGCATTCAGAACATCTGGAGAATTCCCTGATCTTTGGGTGCCTTGATAAGTATTGAAGGTGATGGTGGGCTTTCCTACCTTTCCCCTTTTGGTTGTGATGATCACCACACCATTGGCAGCCCTGGATCCATAAATAGAAGCCGCCGAAGCATCTTTCAAAACCTGAATGGACTCTATGTCCTCCGGATTAAGGTTCCCCTGCCTTTCTGTGGGAACACCATCAATGACATACAGTGGGTTGTTGTTTCCTATGGTACCAAATCCTCTGATTCTTACAGTAGCTTCTCCACCTGGTGTAGCATCATTGACAATATTAACGCCCGCAGCCCTTCCTTGTAGTTGCTGCGCAAAGGTTGTGGCCGGAATGGACAATAAATCCTTTGTTTCCACGGTGGTCACGGCGCCTGTAATGTCCCTTTTTGATTGTGCGCCATAACCCGTCACAACCACTTCTTGCAGCGCCCTGATGGAGGGCTGTAGCCTTATGCTTATTTGGGATCGGTTCCCCACAACTTCTTCTTGGGTCTCAAATCCAATAAATGAGAACACCAACACCGATTGGGCCGAAGGAACATTTATTGTATAGTTTCCATCCATGTCTGTCACAACCCCTGTCGTTGTTCCTTTGACAAGCACCGTCACGCCCGGGAGTTCCACTCCGGATTCATCCAGAACAGTTCCCGTGACTTTAATTTGCGCCAGCAACGTTGCGCTGGACAGCACTAAGAGCAGTAAAAACACGCTTAGTTTTTTGTAAAATGATTCCATAAAACAGATTAGTTAATTTTGAGTTGTTTTTTTATTTTAACAGCAGTTTTTGAACACAATAAGGACATTGGTTTCTTGCTTGAAAATTTTGAACCAACGCATATTATACCGATGACAACCAAATCTTATCTCCTCAATCCATATGACCTGAATGGATGGGTGATACTTTGACAGATTTTATAATGAATGAATTATGGGAAAAAAATATTCCTTCTTGACATAAGCTTTTGGGTTAAAAGTTAACTTATTTGAAATAAAACTTTTCTACGAAATGATTTATAAAGGAAATACTAAATATAATCAAATTTTAATTTGAATTCTATTGATACATAAGAATTTATCTTATGCTAAAGTATGATATTGCGCAATAAAAAAAATATAAAGAAAAAATACTTTTATTTATTTTTTATCAAAGTCAAAAAACATTAAAAAATTAATATGAAATCAGGCTTCAAGTTGGAACTAAGGTTCTGGAATTTGAGCGCATTTTTGGAAGGTTTGCGAAAGTGGTCTACTAGGGGATGGAGGGCCTAGAGGTAATCAGCTATTTTTTTGATATTGATGGACTCGAAAATCATTATTTGACCATCGCATTTCTAATGATGTTTTCATAGGTATTACTTCCAAATGCCATTATTTTTTATTCAAGAATGCTAAAATTTGATGCTCGTATCTGCATGACGTTTCTGAATGGATACAGCTTTCTGATGTTCAAGAATGTGGATTATCGATAGGTATTATCCCTTCTTTTCTCCAATTCACGGATCAGTTTTTTTTGGCAGGACGAAGGGTTTTCTCCCTTTGACTATTTAGGATTTATCACTTCTTGAAATTGTATTTTTGGGTTTTTCGACCAATCCTGCCGAAATTCATTCTTCGATAAAACGGACTCGAAAAGCGGATGGAGGCGATCTTTTCCATCAGCTTTGTCTTCATGATCACCAAATCTTGCATCTGTTTTCCCCAGCGGTTCAAAATATGCATCAACGTTCCATCGTTTTTGGACGTCAACCCATAAAAGCCAACATTTTGAACTATTTTTATCCGGAGAAATCGGTTTCAGGAGAGATAAAACAAAACAAAAACCATAGCAGAAAGAAGGGGGACAAGCCTGAAAAAATGCGAACAGAGTTAAAAAATACTGGAGTGGTTTCAGATTTCTATGTAGTTTTCAAATTATGGGCAATAAAACAGTTTCATTGGTGCTTTCCAGTGGTGGGGCCAGGGGCATGGCGCAGATCGGGGCAATCGAAGCATTGGAGGAATCCGGTTACACGATCGTTTCCATCGCCGGCAGCTCTATTGGGGCTTTGATCGGTGGCGTCTATGCGACTGGGAAGCTTCCCGAATTCAAGGAATGGATATGCAATTTGGATAAAATTGACGTTTTTTCCCTGATGGATTTTACCCTTTCCAGAAATGGTTTCATCAAAGGAGACCGTGTCTTCAATGCCATCCAAAACATTGTGCCTGACTGTCAAATTGAGGATTTGAAGATTCCATTTCGGTGTACAGCTGTTGAAATTCCCTTTGGGAAAGAAAAAATATTTACCAAAGGAAGCCTCTATAGTGCCATCCGGGCCTCCGTTTCCATTCCAACCGTCCTTACGCCAGCCCAGGTCAAGGGGAAATTCTATATTGACGGCGGGATTTTGAATCCCATACCCTTTAGCTTGCTTTCCAAAAAAACCAAAGGGGAATTGGTCGTGGCCATTGACCTCAATGGTCCAAGGGAGGCCTTTGTCAATCCAGAAAAACCCGTGAAAACGGATGAGGGGGGCCATTTACTTAAACTGCCGATCTGGGCGGCAGATTACAGGGATAAATTCAGCAAATACATCAGCTCAGATGAAAAGAAGGTAGAACAACCCAAGCAAATGGGGTCCATTGAATTGCTGAACCATTCTTTTGACTTGCTTCAGGACAAGCTTTCTGCCTTTGTCATCAAAAAACACAAAATGGATATGCTGATTGAAATTTCAAGGATGCAGGCCGGCACACTTGAATTTTACAGGGCTTCGGAATTGATCAAAATCGGCAGAAGCAAGGCATTGACCGCAATCGAAAAATTTGAAAATGGAAATCAGCAAGCTTAACTCCCTTCTGGGAAACATTGATATTTACCTTTTGGACCAAATCCTCAAGGGAAGATTTACCAAGGAAATGAAAATCCTGGACGCGGGTTGCGGGGAAGGCCGAAATTGCATTTATTTCCTGAATGAGGGATATTCGATCTTCGGTGTGGACAGCAACCCGATTGCCATACAGATGGCGAGGATTTACGCCCAGACCATTCAAAAAGACTATGATGTTTATCGGTTTCAGACTGCTTTGGTGGAGGACATGCCTTTTCACAAAGGTGCTTTTGATGCGATAGTCAGCTCCGCCGTGCTGCACTTTGCCAGGGACCAAGGTCAGTTCATGCGGATGATGGAGGAGATGATGCGGGTGTTGAAACCCGGGGGTATATTTTTCCTGAGGATGACCACGGGGCATGGCGGGATGGAAGAAAGCGCAAGGGCTCTGGGAAACGGTGTTTTTGCATTGCCGGATGGCAGCGAAAGGTTTCTCTTGACGGAGCCTTTGTTGGCCCTACTTATCCAAAAATATGGACTCCGGCATTTGGAAGCCCCCAAAAGTGCCTTGGTCCATGGGCAGCGGGCGATGGGTGTTTTTGTCTGGGAGAAAGTGGGATAAAGGCGATGGGTTTGAAACCATTCAAAATAGCAATGCTCTTTTCAGCTTATTTTTCTCTTGAAGAGGGAAAGTTTTGGAAATGAGCAGGGCATTTCACAATTTAGCGGTCTCAAAAAATGGGATCTTAGCTCAGTTGGTTTAGAGCGCTGCTTTGACAGAGCAGAGGTCATGGGTTCGAATCCCTTAGGTCCCACATTTTTAAAATTTAAGGCGCTAATTTTGAGAGAATTCAATTGAAATTTTGGCGGGGTAGTGCAGACAGTGGCGCCTATTTTATCACGCAACACTCAAAATAATAACATTCCTATTTCCACTTAATGAATGATTCAGATCGGTAACGGTATCTTGAGTCGGGAAATAAATTGTTGGATTTTTTTCACAGGCCTGTGGGAGATTCTATTGAAAATCCCCGGAATTGCTCAAAATCACATCTCTGATTCATTTCATCTTTTCCCCTTGGACCAAATTGGCCGAAAAGATTCTTTACGCTCAACGCTTTCGTTTCCCTATATCTTTTTCCCGAGGTCAACCCGTGGTTTTCATCCATTTTGATCTCCAGTAAATAACCAAACTGAAATTGGATTCCATGAGGTATCGTTCCCAAGAATATCAAAATTTTTAAACATGATTTTCCTGCAATACAGACAAAACTTTCCCCTCAACCTTAAAAATTCTGTGGAATAAGCTGAATATTTTTTCAGTGGTTTGAGGTTTCTCAACAAAGCACTTAAATTACGTGTCTCTTTACAATTCAGCATAAAATCAGACCCTATATGAAAAAAATACAACTCTTGTTGCTCACTTTTTTAGTGGCTTTAAGTGTCAAGGCCCAGAAAAGCCCGGAAGAATTCCTCGGCTATCCACTTGGTGAACGTTTTACACCCCATCATCGGGTAGTTGCCTACTTCGAACATCTTGCTGCCAGCCTTCCCAATGTGGAATTGGTTTACTACGGGGAAACCTACGAGAACAGACCGTTATTTGTGGCCTTGGTTTCTTCACCAGCAAACATGACCAATATTGAAAATATCCGCTTGGACAATCTGAAGAGAACAGGTATGGTCGAAGGTTCTCCTTCTTCCCAAGTAGCACTCAACTGGATGCAATACAATGTCCATGGCAATGAGGCCGTGGCCACAGAAGCCGCCATGATGACTTTCTGGCAAATCGCAGATCCCAAAAATGCCCAATCCAAGGAGTGGACCCAGAGCCAGGTGTTGATACTCGACCCTTGCGCCAATCCTGACGGAAGGGAAAGATATACGTCTTGGTATGGACAAAAGCAAAACAACCGCCTCCAGCCAGATCCTCAGTCTGTGGAGCATTTTGAGCCTTGGCCGGGAGGAAGACCCAACCATTACCTGATGGATCTCAACAGAGACTGGGCATGGCAGACACAGAAAGAAACGGAAGAAAGACTGAAGCTCTACCATGAATGGATGCCGCATCTTTTTGTCGATTTCCATGAGCAAGGCATCAATGAGCCCTTCTATTTTGCTCCGGCAGCGCCGCCTTTGCATGAGCAACTTTCCCCTTTCCAACATGAATTCCAGGAGATTTTCGGTAGGAATACCGCCCGATATTTTGATGAAAACAGTTGGGATTATTTCACCAAAGAGCGCTTTGACTTGTTGTATCCCGCTTACGGAGATACTTATCCCATGTACAACGGAGCCATCGGCATGACGATTGAACAAGGTGGGTCCGGAAGAGCAGGTTTGGGGATGTTGAATGCCTTGGGTGATACCGTTACTTTAAAAGACAGAATCATCCACCAGCACACAGCCGGGATTTCAGCAATTGAAGTGACCGCCAAAAATGCAAGCAGGCTCACAGATGAATTTGCCAAATATTTTAAAAGCAACAGTGCCAATCCAAGAGCGAAGTACAAAAGCTTCGTCATCAAAGGAGACCAAAATGCAGGGCGGGTAAAAGCGCTTTTGGCCCTTTTGGACAAAAATAAAATACAATATGGATTTGCCGGCAACCGATCAGGAATCAAGGGGTTGGACTACATGACGGGTAAATCCGTGACTTTTTCCACGACCGAAAAGGACATCATCGTCAATTCCTATCAGCCAAAATCGGTGCTTACCCAAGTGTTGTTTGAGCCACAGGCGACTTTGCAAGACTCCATTACGTATGACATTACCAGTTGGGCATTGCCCTTGGCTTATGGTGTACAGGCCTATGCTTTGGAATCCAGATTGGATGCACCAAAGGGATTTGAAAAAGAACCCTTCATCGCCAATGCGCTTGACGGAAAGCCACTGGCCTATATTTCTCCTTGGAACGCGACGCAAGATGCCAAATTTCTTGCCGCTTTGTTGAGAGAAGGCATCAGGGTTCGGGTGACCAATTACGCCTTTGAAACCGGTGGACAATCCTATCCTGCAGGTTCCCTGCTGATCCACCGAAATGGCAATCAGTACAAAAAAGATTTTGACAAAATAGTGGTGGATTTGGCCAATGAAATGGAAATTTCCTTGAAGACCAGCACCACTGGATATGTGGACAAAGGCAAAGATTTTGGTTCTTCGGATGTACGGACGATCAAAGCGCCCAAAGTGGCCTTGCTCGGAGGTTCAGGAACCTCTTCCTTGAATTTTGGGGAGCTTTGGTATTTCTTTGAGCAGGAGCTGGATTATCCAGTGAGCATCATTGAAGCCGACATGTTGGGAAGAATGGATCTGTATGGCTATGATGTCGTGATCATGCCTTCCAGTTATGGAAGTTATCTTTCTGAAACAAATTTCAAAAAGGTGATGGACTGGGTAAAAGCAGGTGGCAAGCTCATTGCCATCGAAAATGCCTTGATGGCTTTTGCCGATAAGGAAGGTTTTGACTTGAGTAAATTCGACACAGAGGAAGAGAAAAAAGCTGCAGAGAAGGCAGAAAAAGAAATCCAGAATGTCGAAAGATTGGAGCCTTACCAAGAAAGGGAAAGAATGGGAATTTCCACCACGGCTGCAGGTGCAGTGTATGAACTGAAGTTGGATGAAACCCATCCACTGGCTTTCGGCATGGGCGGAAAATTCTATACCCTGAAGAACAACGGGTCAAGGTATGCTTATCTGAACAATGGCGTAAATGCCGGGATCATCCAAAACAATGATGCCTACAGATTTGGCTACATTGGCAGCAAAATCAAACCAAGAATGGCCCAATCCATGGTCTATGGTGTAGAAAACCAAGGTCGCGGACAGATTGTGTACATGGTGGACAATCCGATGTTCCGTTCTTTCTGGGAATCCGGAAAGCTTTTAATGGCCAATGCAATTTTCTTGGTTGGGCAGTAAACCATAACGGGATCCTAGATCCGGTTTTCAAATACTAATTGAGCTCAAGAGTAGGCAACGCCTATTTTTGAGCTCAATTTTTTTATCAAGAATTTTTTTTAGGACTGTATGGATGCCCCTTCCAAATTTGGAGAATGATTTTATCCTTTAGGATTGGATTCAGTTTTCAATCAATTTATTGTAAAGCACATTACTGTAATAAGCATTACAATAAAGCGTAAGTGAAATTTCAGATCATCGCTATGAAATTAGCCAACTCCAATGGATAGGTGAAAATATCTCCCAGTACCTGAGCCTGATCGCTATGGTTCATAAGAAATCTGACAATAATCCTTGGTTATTTTCCCGAATTGCTCACAAAAGAGATCGATTGACTGTCGGGTGACCAGGAAGGGACATTGATGGTGCCTTGACCCCCATAGAGGTAAGCGATTGTTCTGGGTGCGCCACCGGAAGTGGGCATCAATTTCAACTCCACTCTTTTGTAAGAAGGGTGGTCATTTACAGGGATCTCAGCAGGAAAGGAAATAAAGGCAATCCATTTTCCATCCGGTGAGATGTGCGGAAACCAATCGTTTTTTTCATCAAAGGTCAATTGTTCGTTTCCCGAGCCGTCGGGCTTCATTCTCCAGAGTTGCATTGTGCCGGATTGGCTGCCGTTGTAATAAATGAATTTTCCGTCAGGAGAATATTCACAGCCATCCACATGTTCTCCAGGCTGGGTGTTGGTCAAAGCGATTTCTGCTCCGCCATTGATGTTTTTTTGATAAATGTCGTAGGTCTTTTTCTCACCTCTCATGCCTACATAAAGTACTTTCTTGTTGTCCGGGGACCAGCCATGCCAGTAGGAGGGGGTTTCTTCCGTGATAAGTTTGGGTTCGCCACCGGCCAAAGGCAATACATAAACCGTCGACCCACCGCCGGGAAACCCTTGCCTGTGGTGGCTGATGGCCAATAATTTTCCATCGAAGGAGATGCCATGGTCATTGTTGTTTCTGTCGGCAAAACCGGTGTTCAATTTTTCAATTTCCCCACCTGCTACAGGTATGGTGAACAATGCGCCATCCATATTAAAAAGAAGCTTTTTGCCATCGGGCATCCAATTGGGTGCTTCAAAGCGGTCTTCTTTCTCATAAATCACCTTTCTGATTCCGGTGAAAACATTCATGGTCTCCAGCCTGCAACCCAAATACCCTTCTCTCCCGGGATTGTAATTGTCTGCAACAGGTCGGTCGATTCGGACATTCCAGACTTTTGCTTGCTCCACCACATTTTCATTGTGGGAATTGATAAAGATCCCTGCCAAAATCGAATTCCCCATCGTTTTCATCACGTGCGAACCGATAAGCTGAAGCGGTTCGCCTGCATGCGCAGCCCTCATGGTGAATTCTTTTCCAGTCCGCTCCAACTGCAAAATTCCATAATGGCTTTTGGGAGAAAAAATCTCATCCTCGGGATCCCGCATAAAAGCGCCCTTCAGTTCCCGCCATTGCAAGACTGTCAAGCCGTCTCCATGAAGGGCCGCACTGATGTGGGGGGAATTGTCTTCTTCTGAATCCCGGATCATCAAGCCGACTTTTCGGTGGGGGTCGGTTCCTTCGCCGATAAATTCAAAGTTGGCCGTGAGGATAAAATCCCCCTCTATTTTGTCAAACAAATAATGGAACTCATCTCTTTCAAACCAGACATTATAGCCACTCCCTTTAAGGTTATAATGTTGTCCATCCTGGTCATAGGATGCGCTGCCAGCCAACTTGGGATTGCCAATATCCTTGCTGCTTGGGAAAATACCGATCTTATCCTGTTGGGAAAAAGCGGGTTCAAGTAAAAATAGGCTAAGAAGAATGAATAGGTGTTTCATGGTTTGACTTTTAGGTTTATTGGAAAAGAAATAATTAACAAAAAATTCTCTTTGAAAACCACGGATAAGTGATGGCTGGAGACCCTTGGTGTTAAAACGCATTAATGTCCAGCCCGAGCGCTTCCGGTTTTCCCAAACCCATTTTGATTTAAAGAATACACCCATTTTTTTTCTGGTTTCTGCTTTTGACAGTTCATCCATCCAATTCCTCACTTCAGTCAGCTTTTATTTTTTGGCAGACACGTTTTCTTGAGTTTTGGGTCAAATGCAAAAGCGATGAAAACAATTCTTTCCATACTCCTCTTCTTTTTGGCAGTGCAAACCATCGGTCAAACCCTAATCAAAGGATCAGTGAAGGACCAAAAAGGGCAAACTATCCCAGGCGTAAATATCTTTATCAAAAACACCTACGATGGTACCTCGTCCGATCTGGAGGGAAATTTCCAAATGGAAACGGAATTGGGAGGGACTCAAACCCTGATGTTCCAAGCGATGGGATTCAAAAGTCAGGAACTTGAAGTGGTCTTGAATGGGAGTGTCCAAGAATTCCATCCCGTGATGAGGGAGGCCATCAACGACATGACCGCGGTGACCATCACTGCAGGTGCGATGGAAGCTTCGGATGAAAAAAGAGCGGTGGTCTTGAAATCAATTGATATTGTCACGGTCCCTTCAGCGATGGGAGATATAGTGGGTGCATTTCAGACTTTGCCCGGAACGAGTACCATTGGCAATGATGGAAGATTGTTTGTTCGTGGCGGAGATGCCAGCGAGACGGCCATCTTCATCGATGGGATGAAGGTTGGAAATGCTTTCGGCACCACCGCCTCCAACGTCCCCACGCGGACCCGATTCAATCCCAATTTGTTCAAAGGTTCTTTTTTCAGCACGGGAGGCTATTCCGCCGAATTTGGTCAGGCACTTTCCTCCGCTTTGGCACTGAACACAGTGGGTTTTCCGCTAAGAAGCCAGGGGGACGTCAGTCTCATGTCGATCGGTGGGGGATTTACCCAAACGCTGGCCGCTGAAAAAAGCAGCATTACGGCCTCTGCCAATTATTTTGACCTCGCTCCCTACCAATCCTTGATCCGGCAAAATTTCGATTGGGAAAGAGCGCCGTTTGGTTGGGATGCCGAAGTTTCGGCCAGACAAAAATGGGGAAATAATGGGATGGTCAAAGCCTATGTCCATACGGAATCCGGTGGGATGAAAATCTGGCAAGCCATTCCCGGTTCGGAGGAAAGAGGGGAATTGGTCGATGTCCAAAACCGCTATACTTTTGCCCAAGGATCCTTCAAGCAAATCGGAAAAAACGACTGGAGCTACTATGGAGGGATTTCTTATTCCAACAATGTCGATGCGCTGGTATTGGATCAGGTGGATCTTCGCAATCAAAACCAAGTGCTGCATGGCAAGTTCGTGGCTCTGAAAGGTTTTTCGGATAGATTCTCGATCAAAACCGGAGTCGAATCCTACACCTACCGCTATGAAGAGAATTTTCGATCCCAAAACAGCAAAAGGGAACTCAATGACCACCACACCAACATTTTTTCAGAGGCAGATTTTTACGTGAACAGCAAATTTATCCTGCGTGGCGGGCTGAGAGGTGGACACAGCTCCTTGGCCAAGGAAACTTGGTTGGACCCGAGATTGTCTCTGGCCTACAAATTTCCCAGCGAAGGCCAACTTTCCTTTGCCGCAGGCCAATTCAGTCAAATGCCAGTCGAGCAGCTCCGGATCCTCAATCAGGAATTGCAGAATACCAAGGCCAACCATTTGATTTTGAATTATTTTCTGAACAAAAACGGCAGAACTTTTCGGGCAGAGGCTTTCTACAAACAATATCAAAAACTGACCACATTTAAAGGGAATCCTTTCCAATACACCGATATCCAGCAAAACGGAGAGGGATATGCCCAGGGTTTTGACCTCTTTTATAGGGACAGGGAGACAGTGAAAAACACTGATTTTTGGATCACCTACAGCTTTGTGGACAGCAAAAGGAAATTTGCCCAATACACGGAAAGGGTGCAGCCGGGTTTTGCGCCGAGACACAATGGGTCCCTCGTCATCAAGCACTTCGTGTCTGGATTGAAATCCCAGATTGGGGCCTCTTTTGGGATCAATGACGGCTATACTTACACCAACCCCAATTTTCCGGGGCAAATGAATGACAAGACCAGGGGATTTCAGGATTTGAGTTTGAGCTGGAGTTACCTGCCTCGTCCCAACTTGATCCTTCACCTTGCCTGCTCCAATGTGTTGGGTAGGGACAATATTTTCGGATACCGATTCAGTGAACAGGCCAATGCATCCGGAAGGTTTGAGGCCTTGCCGATCAAGCTTCAGGCGCCACGGTTTCTGTTTCTCGGCCTATTCCTGACGCTTTCCAAAGACAAAAATGCCAATCAATTGAACAACTTATAAAACAAAAAAACTATGAAAAAGTACCTATTTGCCATCGGAATGATGTTCCTGATTTCAATCAGCATCAAAGCTTCTAATGAAGCGTATGAAAAAGCCATGCGCACTGAAATCCAAAAATTGTATCGAGCGGGAAGTGTCCAAGATCTGCAACAATCGGCCAATGTTTTTTCTCGGATTGCGGAAATGAATAAGGAAGAATGGTTACCGGATTATTATGCAGCTTGGGCTTATGCGAATATGGGCTTTAGGACGGATGGGGGAATTCAGGAAAAGGATGGGTTCTTTGGGCAAGCCAAGATGCATGCGAAAAAGGCAGCAAGCATTTCACCAAACAATTCTGAAATCGTGGCGATGCAAGGATTCATCATCATGGGAGAATTGAGCGCGGATCCAAATTCACGAGGGCAAAGCCTATCGCCGATTGCCATGCAGACCTTTGCCAAAGCCATCGAACTGAACAGACAAAACCCGAGAGCCATCTTCATGATGGCCCAAATGGAAAATGGGATGGCCCAATTCTTTGGTCAGGGACCGGAAAAGGCCTGCGGATTGGTTGATGCCAGTTTGAAACTTTTTGAAAAAGAAGCCTCTGAAGCAAAAGAAGGAGCATTGGAGCCCATGTGGGGCAAAAATATGGCAGCCCAAATGAAGGCGGAGTGTCCATGAATTTGGCTATGTTTCCAACAGCCCATCCATCATCTTACCAGATGGAGGGGCTGTTTTCGAAATTTTTTCATGTCTGAATACTCCTTTCCCACAATTGCCAAAAGATCCTGTTTGTAAGAAAGTGCAAAAACCATATCTTCCATGGTGCATCGGATAATCGCTTTGTGACACGATAAGAACGTAAAACTGGGAAATTGTGATCGACACTCCTTTTGGTCAAATAATAGACAGGACCATGAATTTGAAAAATAAGAAATATACCACTACCAGTGCACCCGTCTTTAGGTCTTTTGGGAAATTCATCCTCTTGAATTTTGTGATTGCCTTGGTCTTGACGCTTTTTCAATGCGCAAAATGTTTTTTGTCTTCCGAGGGATTGGTTTCCATTCTTCCAGACTTTGGTTTCTCTTTTTTGATGTCCTCCGCGCTCAGTATGGGAGGGTTTCAGGTGCAGGAATTCTTTGACAAGAGGATTCCCTGGATCAAAAAACCTGTGAAAAGGCTGTTGCTGACGGCAGGTTCCTATTTGATCTATTCTTTTATCGTCAGTTATGTTTTGGTGATCCTGTATGTTTTGGTCAGTGTGGATGGGATTACTTTAGGGAAAATTTCATGGTGGGACATCATCGGCTATACAAAAATGCCGGTGGCGATCGCCCTCGTGATTATCTCCATCTTCACGACGAGGTCCTGGCTTTACCAATGGAGAAATTCGGCTTTGGAAACCGAAAAATTGAAATCCGAAAATTTGGCCAGTCAATATCAATCCCTGAAAAACCAATTGAACCCACATTTTCTCTTCAATTCCCTCAATGCGCTTTCCCATCTGGTTTACGAAAGTCCGGACAAATCCGCTGCGTTTATCCAGCAACTGTCCAGGATCTACCGTTACGTATTGGATGTGCAGCAGGAGGAATTGGTCGCAGTGGAAAGGGAACTGGCTTTTGCCCAAAATTTCTTGAGTTTGCAGAAAATCCGATTTGATGAAAGTTTGGAATTTCGACTTGTTGTGGATCGGTTGGAAGAGTATTTCATCCCACCACTTTCGCTCCAGCTGTTGTTGGAGAATGCCGTCAAACACAATGTGGCCAGCATGGAAAATCCATTGAAAATCACTATCGAGCGGATTGATGACAAATTGATCGTCCGAAACAACCTTCAAGAGAAGCTGACCCCGGAAGTTGAAGAAAGGGGGATCGGCCTGGAAAACATCTTCAAACGCTACGCACTCCTGAGCGATCAAATACCAAAAATCACAAAATCCAAAGCCGAATTCATCGTGGAATTGCCTTTGTTAAGGCTGGATGAATAAGGCGTTTGTCTCCCTTTTGGTATACTATTGCCAGCATTTGTATTCATTTTAAAAAATCCCCAATTATTTAAAGCAAAATGTCTTATTCCTCCAAGCTCCAAATCTTGATCATTGAAGATGAAAAACCTGCCGCAAATCGGTTGCGGCAACTGCTGCAGGGATTTTTTCCGGAGGCTGTTCTTCATGGACACTTGGACACGATCATTTCCAGTGTCGATTGGCTTCAGGGACATCCTGCCCCGGATTTGATTTTCTGTGACATTCAGTTGGCAGATGGTCAGAGTTTTGAAATTTTTGAAAGGATAAAAGTCGGATCTCCCATTATTTTCACGACCGCCTTTGACCAATATGCGATCAAGGCCTTTAAGCTAAATTCAATTGATTATTTATTGAAACCAATCGATCCCCAGGAATTGGATCAAGCCCTTCAAAAATTCCAGAGTCAACAAAAGCAAGCCAGTTTGGATATCCAACAGCTCAAAGCGCTACTGGTACCCCAAGCCGACCACCATAAATCCAGGTTTTTGGTCAAATACGGAGAGAAAATTCAAAGTGTGCAGACTGCTGATATCTCCATTTTTTTCAGTGAAGAAAAAGTGACGTACCTACAGACCAAGGAAGGGAGAAGATACATTTTGGATTATACCCTGGACCAATTGGAGGGGATGTTGGACCCCCGGAAGTTTTTCCGCCTGAACCGAAAATACATTGCCTCCTTTTCCTCTATTTCCGAAATCCACACGTATTCAAACAGCCGTCTCAAAATAAAACTGACAAATACCGAGGACCAAGACATCTTGGTGAGCAGGGAAAAAGTGGGGGAGTTTAAGAATTGGCTGGACGGTTGATGAATGGTGTTCGAGGGGGCTGCTTTTTTCCTTTTCCTGTCTAGAGCTATCGACTCCCATAGACAATACCAATTTTATTCCAGCCTGAAAGCACTCAATAATCAGTTGTTATTTACAATTTTTGACTTCACCCTATCGGGTTCAATTTTTTTTGGGAAAATGAGGTTGATTCCTAGAATAGGGCAAATGAATCTCAGGGACAAGGGAAGGGGGAAATTCAAAAGCCCCACAAAAAATGAATTTGTAGGGCTTTTGATTTATATTCTTACTTTTTCTTCTATTCGTTTGGCGTGAAGGGATTTGCTTTCCTGATCAAGCCATCTGGCAATTCACCTTCCGTGCTGGCGACCAAAGTACAGACCGTAGCATCTCCCGTGACATTGACCACTGTACGGAACATGTCCAAAATCCTATCCGGAGCAATGATCAGGGCAATTCCCGCTGCAGGAACATTGATGGATTCCAAAACGATAATCAGCATGATCAAGCCTGCTCCCGGGACTCCTGCAGAGCCAATGGAGGCAAGTGTAGCCGTCAAGACGATCATGAGCTGTTGGGTAATCGTCAGGTCCATTCCCAATGCTTGGGCGATAAAAACCGCCGCAACGCCTTGATAAAGACTTGTTCCGTCCATGTTGATCGTAGCTCCCAAGGGAAGCACAAAGCTACTTACCTCTTCGGAAACCCCGAGTTCCTCCTCTACCTGCTTCATTGTCACGGGTAAGGTGGCTGAGCTTGAGCTGGTGGAAAAAGCCAAGAGTTGTGCCGGACGAATGGCCCTGAAAAAGTCCAGATACTTGATTTTGGTGAAGGATTTCAAGATAAGGGGATAGACCACCATCATCATGATCAGCAAACCGCCGACTACGACCAGGCTGTATTTCAGTAAGGCCAACAACAGTTGAACGGCAGATTCGGGATTGTCCCCAGCAATCTCGACGATCAGTGATGCCATCAGGGCGAATACGCCATAAGGTGCGATCATCATGATATACCCCACGATTTGAATAATGACGTCATTGAGTCCATCAAAAAAAGCAATGACTGGGGTGGCTTTTGTCTTAGGGATCTGAAGCAAAGCGATGCCTA
The DNA here is from genome assembly GCF_030656585.1 of Rhodonellum sp. Classification (NCBI taxonomy): domain Bacteria; kingdom Pseudomonadati; phylum Bacteroidota; class Cytophagia; order Cytophagales; family Cytophagaceae; genus Rhodonellum; species Rhodonellum sp. Next base: position 33,555 of record NZ_JAUSPP010000072.1, on the reverse strand, counting down.
CAATGATGGCGAAGAAGACCACCTGAAGCATGCTTGCATTGTCTGCGGCAGCCTTAAAGATGTTTTCCGGAACGATGTCCACCAATGGTTGAAGAGGGCTTTGTTCCTTGAATTTTTCCGCTTGAGATGTCCTTGTGTCAACGGCATCATCATAAAGGGCCATTAAGTTTTCACGCGTTTCCTGAGGAAGACTTTTTCCGGGTTGGAATACATTGACCAAGAGCAATCCAAGGCTAACCGCCAAAATGGTGGTAATCAGATAGGTTACAATGGTTTTTCCTCCGATTCGGCTCAACTTGGAGATGTCTCCCAGATTTGAAACCCCTACAATGAGCGATGCCAACACCAAGGGAACCGCGATCATTTTCAAGGCGTTGATGAAGATCGTCCCGATGGGTTTGATATAATTGATGGTAAAATCCGGAGAAAATCCAGCCTGTACGATGACCAGCCCAAAAATCAATCCTAAGACTAAGCCAGCGATGATTTGGGTATGCAGGGGTATTTTTTTTAACATATTCTCCGAATTAATTGCTTAAAGTTTATTTGATCTGCTAATCAGCAGATAATCTGCCAATACCAAGGCGGTCATTGCTTCTACGATGGGTACAGCCCTTGGTACGACACAGGGGTCATGTCTCCCTTTTCCAGAAATCGTAACGGTCTCACCAGCTTCATTTAGCGATTCCTGATCCTGCATAATCGTGGCCACGGGTTTGAAGGCCACGTTAAAGTAAATGTCCTCCCCATTCGAGATTCCTCCCTGGATTCCTCCTGAGTGGTTTGTTTTGGTCCGGATGCGGTCTCCATCTTTGAAGAAGGCGTCATTGTGTTCGGAACCTTTCATTTTGATGCCTTCGAAGCCACTGCCATACTCAAAGCCTTTTACGGCATTGATGCTCAGCATGGCTTTTCCAAGTTCAGCATGAAGCCGGTCAAAAACGGGTTCGCCAAGTCCAGCGGGGACATTTTTGGCGACACATGTCACCATTCCGCCTACGGTATCGCGGTTTTTTCTGACCTCGTCGATAAAGGTGATCATTTTTTCCGCCATCTCTGGGTCAGGGCAGCGGATGATATTGGTCTCTGTAAGGCTGAGGTCAAGTTCAGTGTATTGCTTTTCCAGTTTGAGATCGCCTGTTTGACTGACATAGGCTTGGATGCTGATTCCATAATGTTTCAAAAGAAGTTTGGCGATTGCCCCTGCGGCAACACGGGCTGCCGTTTCCCTGGCACTGCTTCTTCCGCCACCTCTATGGTCGCGAATGCCGTATTTTTCAAAATAGGTGTAATCTGCATGAGAAGGCCGGAATTTATCTGCGATGTGCCCATAATCCTTGCTCTTTTGATCCTCGTTTGCGATCACTATCCCAATCGGGGTGCCAGTGCTTTTTCCTTCAAACACTCCTGAAAGAATCTGAAATTCATCTTCTTCCTTTCTTTGGGTGGTGATTTTGGATTGGCCCGGTTTTCTCCTTTGCATTTCGGCCTTGATGAATTGCTCATCTATTTCCAAACCGGCTGGACAGCCATCGATGACCACTCCAAGCGCTTTTCCGTGCGATTCTCCGAATGTACTAATCTTGAATAATTTCCCAAACGTATTCCCCATTATCTCTTTTTCATGATCAGGACAGCCAATAATATTACTGAAGCTGCCAGTAGCAGATTGATAAAGAGCGAAAAATAATACTTATATCGTTGGTTTAAAAGTTTATTGTCCTCTAGTTCTATCAAATCATAAATCCCTCCCAGCCTTTGGTTGGAAATGGCTTGATTGACTTTGGATTCGCCCACCACCCGAATCACTGATTTTGGCTTAAGGGTATCGTATTTTTCAGTATTGGGATTGAAATAAATCCAGTTGAAGTGGTCGGCGAGTTTTACTTCTCCGGCTTCATTCAGGGTAAGAAAATAGGTGAATTCCTTGATTCCCGAGATCCGCCCATTGCCGCGATTGATCTGCTGGCGGACATTTGGATCGTAGGTATTGAGTTTTTGGATTTGGTTTGCCTTTGGAGGAGAAATCGAATTGATGTTTCCCTCGCCACTGACACCGAAATTATAGGTGAATCCCTCGCCCGTTTGCACCTGAAGATCGGTGAAATTTTCACGCAGCTGGTACAATCCCACGCTCACTTCATTTTTCAGGGGATGTGGAGGGAGTGGTTTGACCTTGATTTTCTTGCCTGATGAATAAAAGGTCTTGAAGTCTTCCAGACGGTTGCTGCCAAAAAAGGTCGGGTTTTTGGCCAACTTGTATTTGATCATTTCCCAAGCCACTGGGGGAATATTGATTTCCCCTTCAGAAAATGGGAAAAATACGGCCTCATAGACCTTGTATTTGATCCAGTTTTTCCCATTGAAAGTAACCTTTTCTGGTTGAATGCTCGTGATGTTGAAGTTTTCCTCCCAGGCATTGGAAGGTTTGATTTTTTTCAGCATTTCATCCAATTGCCTTCCAGGTTCATAGAACTGGAAGGGGGCTTGGTTGGTCTCTGACATGTAGAATGCTAGGCTGACGTTGATGCCTTCACCGACAAATACTTCCTCCTTGTTGACTGTGGAGGCGAAAAATGCATCGTCCTCGATTTCAATGAATTCAGGTTCAGCCTGCGTTCCTCCAAACAGATCGTCAGTTGGCCCAAAGAGTCCCGGGGTCCTTTGGGCGGCACGGGCGTCTACCACGTTGATTGATTTTCCGGGGGAAGCATAATCATTCCCGTTTATTTTTACCGAAAAACTTCCGGTTTGGAATCTGCCTTTTTTGGTTGGTTTGTAATATTGGATGATGCTGTTGGTACTGCTCATTTGCCCATTGATCAGGTTCATGGAGGAGGATTGCGAAAGTCCTTGCTTTTGGAATCCGGGGATCTCGGGGAATTGATCGTAGGACTTTATTTTGTCATTGGAAATCGTGACCTTTATGTTAAAGGTCTCATTTAGACCGATTTCGTCAGGCCCCAGTTCAATGGTTATTTCCTGGGCCCAGGTGTTGAAAGAAATAAAGCCGAAAAGCAATACAAAAAGACACTTGGCAATCGTTAATTTCATATTGGTATTTATTCTTGAGGAGCGCAAATTAACTTTATATTTTAAACGCAACAAACGATATCTAGTATCGTATCCATTATTAAATTGAACTTGTACAAACAAATTAATTTTAAGCTATGTTGGAATACGTTAAAATTGTTTTGATGAAAGTAAGTTTTGACAAGAGACTCTTCGAGAAAGAGTTGCGAAAGGGACTGAATCTTTTGATGCCGGCCGAAATCAAAGAATTCAGGGATTGGTGTTATCGGAATTTTTCCAAAATATATGAACCAGTGTTAAACAGATATTTTGTCGATTTTTCTGGATAAAATGTACAGCCCCATCAATGGGGCTTTTTTTTTGTCAATCAATCACCGGATGCCTTTTGAAAGGTTTGTCCCGATCAAAAAGATAGCGGTATGTTACCAATTTTCTGAAAGGTTTTCCACCGAGGTTTTTGGAAATATTCAGCATCTTCGGGTTGAAGTCCCCCTGCCAATACAGCTCCAGTTTTTTGTATCCCGTCCTTGATTTGATAACTTTTTCCGCTTCTACGATCATAAAATAATCCAAGCCCGATCCTTGAAATTCAGGTACGACTCCATATACGATTCCCACGAAGTTGGTATTGGTACCGAAAGTCTTGATCAAAAAAAACTTGAATTTTGCCCAGATCCCAAATTGACCCTTGAGGTGCTTGACGATTTGGTTGATGTCCGGGAGATTGATCCACATCACCACCGGCTCATTTTTATGGTAGACAAACCACACCAGCTTTTCGTCCAAGACGGGCTTGAGTGATTGGATCAATTTCCTCGCTTGGGCAATCGCCATCTCCTTATTTCCACTATGGTTTGCCCACGCCTTGTTGTAGACGGTACAGAAATCTTCCGCAAATTTATCCAGCTGATTTTTATTGACATGCCGGGCTTGGAAATCCGGATTGCCAGCAAATTTTTGGTGGCTTTCATAAAATTTGGCCTCCAGTTGGTTTGATTCCTCTGCCACGGAAAGGCTCCAGCATATCTGGTTGTAGAAGTTTTGGAAACCGTAATTCTCAAATAATTTCTGGTAATAAGGTGGGTTGAAATTCATGCTGTAGATCGGTGGATGGAATCCCTCCACCAACAATCCCCACCATTTGTCCCTGTCGCCCAGGTTGATTGGGCCATCCATTGCCTGCATGCCCCTTTCACCCAACCATTTCTTGGCAGTGTCAAACAATACATCAGCAACCTCTTGCTTATCGATACAATCAAAAAATCCAATCCCTCCGATGGGAAGCTCGTCCCCTTTGTTTTTGTATCTTTTATTCACAAAAGCGGCGATTCTTCCCAGGCAATTGCCTTCATAGTCCTTCACAATCCATCTTATCACCTCTCCATGTTGGAGCAGTTTGTTTTTCTGAGGATCAAATACAGCCAGAACATCCTGGTCCAAGGGTCTGATCCAGTTGGGGAAAAACCTGTTTATCAGGACATGGGTCTTGATAAATTCCTTTTCATCGATTTTTGATTTTATTTCCAATAACCGCATCGGATTTTTGGTTTAGCTAAAACAGTGGATTAAAAAACTTAATCTAAGATAGGTTAAAATTAATATTTCTCAACAAGCCTTGGAATTTTGTTCTTTTTATCGCTGATTTTTGAAAAACCTTATTGAAAGTTTCCTCTGTGAGTTCCTGCCAATCCTTATTTCCCATGGTTTTTAGGTCGGGATGAGGAGCAAATTTGGCTTCCTGGTGGGGTTTGGAGAAACTGTTCCAGGGACAGACATCCTGACAAATATCGCATCCGAAGACCCAGTTTTCGAATTTCCCCTTCATCTCATTGGGGATTTGATCCTTGAGCTCAATCGTGAAATAAGAAATGCACTTGGATCCATCCACCACTCCCGCTTGTACGATAGCATCTGTGGGGCAGGCATCCACACATTTGGTACAGGTACCGCAGTAGTCCTTGATCATGGGCGGATCAGGCGTGACTTCCAGGTCGATGATCAGTTCGGCCAGAAAAAAGAAACTGCCCATTTGGCGGTTCAAGAGCAGGCTGTTTTTTCCTTGCCAGCCCAATCCTGATTTTTGTGCCCACTGTCGCTCCATTACGGGCGCAGAATCCACAAATGCCCTGCCCCCAAATTCCCCAATTTCGGTCCTCAGGTTGGTGAGCAGCGTTTTCAGTTTCTCTTTGATGACGAAGTGGTAATCTTCACCATAAGCGTATTTGGCAATCTTCAAATTCTCAGGGGAATCGGGGAGCCTTTTTTCGGGATAATAATTGTAGATCAGGCTGATCACCGTTTTGGCTCCTTCCACCAAAAGTGTTGGGTCCAAGCGTTTGTCAAAATGATTGGCCATGTAGGCCATCTCACCATGGTGGTTTTTATTCAACCAATCCTCCAGCTTCGGCGCTTCCTCTTTCAAAAATTCCGCCTTGGCCACACCACAAAAATCAAATCCCAGATTTTTGGCTTGGGTTTTTATAATTTGGGCATATTTGTCTTTTTGAACATTCATTTATTGGTCAAATAAACCAGCGGTCCCTCCCTTGGTATTTGGTTTTATTTTTAGGTGTTTATAGGCAAGTTCAGTGGCCATTCTGCCTCTTGCAGTTCTTTTGAGATAGCCTTCTTGGATCAAAAAGGGCTCGTATACCTCTTCGATGGTTTCTGCTTCTTCAGAACAAGCCGTCGCGATGGTACTCAAACCCACAGGCCCGCCGTTGAATTTTTCGATGATGGTCATCAGGATCCTATTGTCCATCTCGTCCAATCCATTTTCATCCACATCCAAAGCGTTCAGGGCAATCTTGGCGATGTCCATATTGATAGTCCCATTTCCCTTTATTTCGGCGAAATCGCGCGTTCTTCGGAGGAGCATGTTGGAAATACGGGGTGTTCCCCGGCTCCTTCTGGCGATTTCATAGGCGGCAACATCATCGATCGGGGTCTTCAGGATTCCCGCAGATCGGGTCACGATGTCGGTGAGCAATTTGGCGTCGTAATATTCCAATCGGGAATTGATACCAAACCGCGCTCTGAGAGGCGATGTCAAAAGTCCAGATCGGGTAGTGGCGCCGATGAGCGTAAAAGGACTGAGGGAAATCTGTACCGATCGGGCATTTGGACCCGAATCCAGCATGATGTCTATCCTGAAATCCTCCATGGCCGAATAGAGATATTCCTCCACGATGGGATTCAACCTGTGGATCTCATCAATAAACAAGACATCGCCCTCTTCCAGATTTGTCAAAAGGCCGGCAAGGTCGGAGGGTTTGTCCAAAACCGGACCGGATGTGATCTTGATCCCCGCCTCCAATTCGTTGGCAATGATATAGCTCAAGGTTGTTTTTCCCAAGCCCGGAGGTCCATGGAGCAAGACATGGTCCAGGGGTTCATTTCTTTTCTTTGCCGCCAGAACGAAAATTTTCAGGTTTTCGACGATTTTGTATTGTCCCGTAAAATCATCAAAACTCAAGGGACGCAGCGCTTTTTCTATCTCCTTGTCCGAGGCGCTCAGGTTGTTGTTCTCTCCACTCAGATAATCTTCTCTCATAGCATGTTTGTCCGCGTCTACAAAGATAGAAAATTCAATCAAGGCATCAGGGTAAAAAAAATTGTTCTCCAATACAATCTGCAATCTTATTGCATTCTCTATCGGTTTTGGGGAATTATTTGGAAAAATAAATTTAACTTTCGGAAAAATCACCATTGTCCATGCGAAGCAACGCAAACAAGAATATCATCTATTCCCTCATTCTTTTATTATTGGTAGCTGTAGTCTACCTCTACCGCCAAAATCAGCAAAAACCGGCGGAAGAAATCCTCGAACAGACGATCGGGAGAGTGAGTATTTCCGGAAGCACGATGGGAACGACCTATAGGGTCGTGTACATGGATGCCCAGGAGCGGGATTTCAAAAAAGAAGTGGATTCACTTTTGTTGGTTTTCAACCAATCGCTGTCCACCTATATTCCTGAATCCGAAATCAGCAGATTCAACAATGCGGATACTTTGGTATTTGACCTTCCCTACTTTTATCCCGTCTTGCAGGCCAGTAAGGAGATCTATCAAAAAACAGAGGGTGCATTTGATCCGACGGTGGGCCCCTTGGTCAATCTATGGGGCTTTGGTCCCGGAGGTCCGCAGCTAAAGGATAGCGTAAACATCCAAAATATGCTCTCCTTGGTGGATTATAATTCCATTGTTTTTGATTCCAACAGGGTTATCAAACGAAAACCGGGAATGTATCTTGATTTCAGTGCAGTGGCAAAAGGCTATGGCGTGGATGTAGTGTCCGAATACCTGGCTTCGAAAGGCATAGAAAACATGCTGGTGGAGATCGGAGGGGAATTGAGTGCCAAAGGCGTCAACGAAAGAGGTGAATTGTGGAAAGTGGGGATCAACAGACCTGAGGAATTGGGAAATGCCGATGATATTTTCAGCATCATCGCCTTGGACAACCAAGCCATGGCCACCTCCGGTAATTACAGAAACTATTACGAAGCGGATGGCATCAAAATCTCCCATACGATCAATCCTGCCACCGGAAGGCCGGTCAAACACGGTTTGCTCAGTGCGACTGTATTGGCAGCCAACTGCATGAAGGCGGATGCATTGGCGACGGGTATGATGGTCATGGGCGTGGAAAAATCCATTGCGCTCCAGCAAAAAGAAGGGGATTTTGAGCTCTTCCTGATTTACAACGATGAACAGGGGCAGCTCAAGACCTTTGCCAGCGAGGGCTTGATTCCATTCTTGTCTTTCCCACATGACTGATCCGATGCTTGGTAACTTTCTGATTTTGTTTTTTACCGCAATAGCCGCCGGCAGTTTGGCCTATTTCATCCCCAACTGGCAGCAGCGGTATTTCAAATTGGTCCTGGTTTTTGCGGGTTCCTATCTTTTTGCCATCACGGTCTTGCATATTCTACCCGAACTCTTTGTCGGGACAGACGATGCGACCAATATGGGGCTTTATATCCTGTTGGGTTTTTTGTTGCAGCAGGTTTTGGAATTATTTTCTTCCGGTGTGGAGCATGGGCATATCCATCACGGAGGCCATCACCACCACGGGCTCCAATCCGGTGTGTTTACCTTGATGATTGGGCTTTTTCTTCATGCATTTTTGGAGGGGACTTTATTGTCGCAGGATGGGATTTTGAGTGATCACCTGCACGGTCACGAAGGACATTCCCACAGTCATGGGAGCAACAACCTGCTTTTTGGGATCTTACTCCACAAGGGACCCGAGGCATTTGCTTTGGTGGCGGTTTTGGTGGGTAGCTTGAAAAAGAGGTGGGTGTTTGTTTTGTTGGTGGTCTTTGCACTGGCTTCCCCATTGGGTATGTTGCTGAGCTCTCTTTTGTATGAGCAGAGTTTTATCGGAAGCGGCGCATTGCGGGTGATTTATGGGATGGTGGCCGGAGGATTCCTCCACATATCCACCACCATATTCTTCGAGAGCAGTCCCGACCATCGATTTCATCTCAATAAAGTTCTGATCAGTGTATTTGCTTTCGCTTTGGCGATTTCGTTTGAGATGATTTTCTAAATAGAATCAGGGTATTTTTTCCGTGTAAACCAAATTAAATTTCTTTCAGGGTGTAAGGATTGCTTTCGGTCTCTATATGTTGCTAATATGTTATATATTTGGTAAATTGATATATAGAGCCAAAGATATGCCCCATGGAAAAACCCTCCTGTCCCAAATGTGAACACCCTAAAGTGGTGAAAAGTGGCGTTGTCGGTGGAAGACAACGGTTCAAATGCAAAAAATGTGGATATCATTTCACGGTCGAAAAGCTCGGGAAATCGATTGATAAATACTATGTGGTCAAAGCCTTACAGCTTTACATCGAAGGGATTTCTTACCGGGAAATCGAAAGAATATTGGGTGTGAGCCATGTGTCCGTCATGAATTGGGTCAAGCAATACAAGATCAAAGCCCCCGAAAATTACGATTACCGACCCACCTACAAAGTTCTGAATCATGCTGAATTGGTCAAATTTATGGCATTGAAGGAGAATTTGACCAATACGGGCATGATGATCACCGAACTGGGAGACAAGTACATGATCATCAAATGGGTCCGCTTCAAAAACCGATAAGAGGAAATTTTATTCGGTTGGCTATATTTACTTACCGGATATATACTTCAATTGTTATTTTTTCAAGACAACTTTTCAACTTGGGGATCTCTTGTGGTCGGCGCTTTAATTATGTGAACGACTCCAATAAACCCAAATGACAATGAAATATCTAATTAATCTGCTAGGAAGCACGTTGATGATGGTCTACCTGGCGAATCCGAGCCAAGCCAAAGATTCTCTGGCCCTTTCCTCCAACGAAAGGCAGGTGGATTTGACCGACCATTCCTACAAACCCCTTACCCTCAATCTCAGCGAAGATGGTTCCAAATATGTCAGGTTTCTGATTTGGAATCAGATCTGGGCACGGGTTACTGAAAACAACCCCGGTACGCTTGGGGTAAATGGATCTCCACAACGCAATTCTGCCGATATGGGGATGAGAAGAGCGCGGGTTTTGGCATATGCCCAAGTTTCTCCCCGATTTCTTATCCTTACCCACTTCGGAATCAATAACCAAACATTTATCAATGGTGGCGTTCCAGGCGGAGGGGCCACTGGGAATCCGGGATTGCTTCCGGTAGCCACCGATCCAGAAACAGGTTTTGGAACCGCAAATGCACTTTCCGCCAAAAAACCCCAATTGTTTTTTCATGACATCTGGACCGAATACAAAGTGTTCAATGAACTTTATATCGGTATGGGACTTCATTACTGGAACGGAATCTCAAGAATGAGCAGCCATAGCACCTTGAATTTTATGGCCGTGGATGCCCCGATTTTCAACTGGCCATTGATTGAATTGACGGACCAGTTTGCCCGACAATTCGGTTTTTACGCAAAAGGTCAACTTGGGAAATGGGATTATCGGCTTGCCTTAAACAAACCCTTTGCCGTGGGCAATGGCGGAAGATACGATGAGGCACGCCAAAGACCCATTTCTGCCAATATCGTCAATGACAGTTGGGCCACACAGGGATATATCGCTTACCAGTTTTTGGAAAAAGAGAACAACAAGCTGCCATTTTTTGTCGGGAGTTATTTGGGAACGAAAAAAGTCTTTAATTTAGGTGGAGGTTGGCACCATCATCCGGGAGCAACTTCCTCTAAAAATGCGTCAGGAGTGGTCCAAAACCATGACATTTCGCTGATAGGTTTGGATGCTTTTCTTGATATACCCTTGAACAAAAACTCTGGGACGGCCCTCACTACTTATGCCGTGTTTTACAATTATGATTTTGGCCCCAATTATATTCGGAATGTAGGGATCATGAATGTAGGTTTTGGTGCAGGAACTTCGCAGAATGGACCGGGAAATGCACAGCCGACGATCGGCACCGGAAATATCTTTTATACCCAATCGGGTTTTCTCCTTCCAAAGAAAATCCTTGGTGAAAAGGGCCGCTTGCAACCCTTCGGGGCGCTTACGCACAAAAATTTCCAATACTTTGATGAGGGCTCTTGGCAATATGATCTTGGTTTGAATTACTACATCAACAGTCATCATGCCAAAATCACCTTTCAATACAGCCAACGGCCTCTCTTTGAAAACTTTATACAATCCGGTTCTGCCGGGGAATTCATCTTGCAAACACAAATATTTCTTTAAACCCCAAAATACATATGTCAAACAACAAACTACGCATGCAGGAGTACTGGAAAAAGAACCTCAAAACTCTTTTTATCCTGCTCTCCATTTGGTTTCTGGTTTCCTTCGGATTTGGAATCCTCCTGGTAGAACCGCTCAACTCCATCAGAATGGGGGGCTTCAAACTGGGTTTCTGGTTTGCCCAGCAGGGCTCTATTTATTCTTTTGTCATTCTGATTTTTGTGTACGTTGTCCGCATGAATCGATTGGACAGAGAATTTGATGTAAACGAAGAATAACCCAACCTCTAAAACTAAAATCACTATGGATATTTTAACTTGGACCTACATACTGGTCGGGGCTTCCTTTGCACTTTATATCGGGATTGCCATTGCCACCAGGGCAGGCTCTACCAAAGAATTTTATACTGCCGGCGGTGGGGTTTCCCCTTTGGCCAATGGCATGGCGACTGCCGCAGATTGGATGTCGGCGGCCTCCTTCATCTCCATGGCGGGGATTATCGCTTTCTCGGGATATGACGGATCCGTTTACCTGATGGGATGGACGGGTGGTTATGTCCTTCTTGCTTTGCTTTTGGCTCCCTATCTCAGGAAGTTCGGGAAATTCACGGTCCCTGATTTTGTGGGGGATCGGTATTACTCCAACAAAGCAAGGGTAGTGGCTGTCATCTGTGCGCTCTTTATCTCTTTCACCTATGTGGCGGGACAAATGAGAGGCGTGGGCATCGTTTTCTCCAGATATTTGGAAGTAGATATCAATACGGGCGTATATATCGGGATGGGCATTGTCTTCTTCTACGCGGTTTTGGGAGGAATGAAAGGCATCACCTATACCCAAGTTGCCCAATATTGTGTTTTGATTTTTGCCTTTATGGTGCCCGCGATTTTCGTTTCCATGCAGCTCACCGGCAATCCTATTCCACAATTGGGATTGGGAGGAACGGTTGAAGGGGGTGAATTCCTTCTTGACAAATTGGATGGTGTATTGGGGGATCTTGGCTTTGCTGAATATACCTCAGGACGAAAGGACATGATCGATATTTTCGCCATTACACTGGCCTTGATGGTGGGTACGGCTGGACTTCCACACGTGATCGTGAGATTTTTCACTGTCCCACGGGTGAAGGATGCGCGTCTTTCTGCAGGATATGCCTTGGTTTTTATTGCGATCCTTTATACCACAGCACCTGCAGTGGCAGCTTTTGGAATTTATAATGCGATCAATACGGTGGCAGACAAGCCTGTAAACGATTTGCCGGTCTGGGTGGACAATTGGAAGAAAACCAATTTGATCACCATCAACGACATCAACGGGGACGGAATTGTTCAATACACGCCTAACCCAGCGACCAACGAGATGATTATCGACAAGGATATCATGGTTTTGGCCGCGCCGGAAATCGCGAAATTGCCCAATTGGGTTGTTGGACTTGTTGCTGCCGGAGGAATGGCTGCAGCACTTTCCACAGCGGCAGGCTTGCTTTTGGTGATTTCCACATCTGTTTCAAGGGATTTGTTCAGGACTTTCAGACCTTCCATGACCGAAAAGACGGAGCTTAGAATCGCCAGGGGAGCTGCGGCAGTTGCAGTGATCATCGCAGGTTGGTTCGGGATCAACCCTCCGGGATTTGTGGCGGAAGTCGTCGCCTTTGCATTTGGGTTGGCTGCGGCGTCCTTTTTCCCTGTGATCATCATGGGGATTTTCTCCAGCAGGATGAACAAAGAAGGGGCCATTGCCGGGATGATTTCGGGATTGGTATTCACCCTTGGTTATATCACCTACTTTAAATTTGGAGTCAATCTATTCGGCCTATCTCCCGAATCGGTTACCTCCAGCAATTGGTGGTTTGGTATCTCTCCAGAGGGGATTGGATCCATCGGGATGCTGATCAATTTTGTGGCTTGTTTTATCGTTTCCAAACTCACCCCAGCACCACCACAGTATGTGCAGGACATGATTCAGGAAATCAGGATCCCAAGAGGAGCTGGAAAAGCACAAGAGCATTGAGCATCCTAAGGAAATAGTAATTCCAAATAGGGAACTCCGGCAAGGGAATTGTCGGAGCTTCCCTTTTTTTCGAGGTTGAAATGGGTTAACTTATTTGAAAACCAATAAAAAAATGAAAGCAGCACTGAAGGGTCAGTATTTATGGGTGATTTTTTTTCTGGGGATATTCCTTTTGAATTATCCCGTACTTTCCATTTACAACATCCCCGAGGTATGGTACGGAATACCGGTGCTTTACCTGCTTGTTTTTCTTATTTGGGCATTCCTGATTTTGGTTACTTTCCTGGTCTTGCACAAATCTGACAAGAAGAAAGATGCTTAGCAATGGGGTGATTATATCGTTTACCTTTGGGTATTTGGTCCTGCTTTTTGCCATCGCCTGGTTTTCCGAAAAATCCGAAAAAAGCGGGCGTCGGCTGTCCACCAATCCCTATGTATATTCCCTTTCTTTGGCAGTTTACTGTACCGCATGGACGTATTATGGCTCTGTGGGAAGAGCTGCTACCAATGGCTTGGAGTTTTTGACGATCTATATTGGCCCCAGTTTGATCGCTCCACTTTGGTGGATCGTGATGCGGAAAATCATCAGGATCTGTAAGGTCCAACAGCTTTCCTCCATCGCCGACTTCATCTCCAGCAGATATGGCAAAAATGTGACCCTTGGGGGTATTGTGACGATTTTCTCTTTATTGGGAATCTTGCCCTATACCGCACTTCAGATCAAGGCGGTGGCTTCTTCCTTTGATATTATGAGTGTTTCGGAGGTGGGTTATGAACTTTTGTCGGCACCCTTTTATAAGGATTCCGCTTTTTATTTGGCCCTCGGCTTGGCTTTGTTTACGGTTTTGTTTGGCACCAGGCATATCGAAGCCACGGCCAGACACGAGGGGATGGTGATGGCAATCGCCTTCGAATCCATTTTCAAGCTGCTGGCATTTTTGGTGGTAGGCGTGTTTGTAAGCTTTTTTGTCTTCGATGGTTTTGGGGATATTTTTGCACAGGCCTCCACAAAAGGACTCGAGGATCTCTTTGTCCTTCAGGGGGAAAACAATGCTTCGGAATGGTTCTGGATGAGTGTTCTTTCGATGATGGCCGTGCTTTTCCTTCCCCGGCAATTTCAGATGGGCGTCATCGAAAACAACAATGAAAAGCATTTGGACACGGCCATGTGGCTTTTTCCCCTTTACCTTTTGTTGATCAATATTTTTGTGTTGCCCATCGCCTTGGGGGGATTGGTTTATTTTCCGACTGGGACTGTCGATGCAGACACCTTTGTACTGGCACTTCCCATTGCGTTTGATCAGGAATGGATGGCCTTATTGGTTTATCTGGGAGGATTTTCGGCAGCTACGGGAATGATCATCGTTTCCACGATTGCCTTGAGTACGATGGTAAGCAACAACCTGGTTATGCCCTTGCTGCTGGTCAACGATGGATTCCAAAAAAGGTACCAGCACCGATTGGGAAGCATTCTGATTTGGACCAGAAGAGTCACCATTTTTGGGATCATTCTGTTGGCCTACATTTATTACAAGCAGATCGCAGGACAGTTTTCTTTGGTTTCCATTGGCTTGATATCCTTTGTGGCGATAGCCCAATTTACCCCGGCCATCATTGGTGGGATTTTCTGGAAGAAGGGTGCCCGATTGGGTGCGCTATCAGGGATCCTTGCCGGATTTGTGCTGTGGTTTTATACCTTGGTGGTACCAACGATGATTACTGCAGGTTACCTGTCGCCGAGCATCATGACCGATGGACTCTTCGGTTTGGGATTTCTGAAACCCTATTCCCTTTTGGGTTTGGACGAGATGAGTTATGTCACCCATGGGTTGTTTTACAGCCTTTCGGTAAACTTGATCTTGTACCTTGTCGTATCCTTATTTTCCCAGCAAAGTTCCAAAGAACACAATCAGGCTGTGATTTTTGTCGATATTTTCAAATACAGCAGCGCTTTGGACAGCTCGATAGTCTGGAAAGGGCAGGCATTTTTGCCAGACCTGAAGTCCTTGTTGGACAATTTTCTCGGGAATGAAAAAACAGAAATGGCACTCGATGAATACAGGCAAATCAGTGGAAAAACCTTGACCTCAGGCATCTACGCGGATCCGGAGCTGGTGAGTTACTCCGAAAGGCTGCTTTCAGGGATCATCGGGTCGGCTTCGGCCAGGATCATGGTGGCCTCCGTGGTCAAGGAGGAGGAGATCAGCATGGAAGAGGTAATCGGAATCCTCAGGGAAACCCAGGAACTGAAATCGCTGAACGAAAAGCTCAACCTGAAGACAAGGGAATTGAAAAAAGCATCAGATAAACTCCAGAAAATGAATGAAGCCTTGAGGATGAATGACATGCTGAAAGATGAGTTTATCTCCACCGTAACCCATGAGATGAAAACTCCGCTGACCTCGATCAGGGCATTTTCCGAGATCTTGTTGGATGAAGACATTGAGGATGCCGACAGAAAGCGATTTTTGGAAATTATTATCCAGGAAACGCAAAGAATGACCAGATTGATCGATCAGGTACTGGACCTGGAGCGCTTTGATTCGGGAAGACAGAAAATGAATTTTGAAAAGACAGACCCCAAAATCTGTATTTTGCAGTCCGCCGATAGCATGATGCAGGTTTTTAGGGAAAAAAATATCGACTTCAGTATCCATCTCAATTTTGAAACGCAGGAGTTGATGATCGATGAGGACAGGATCAAACAAGTGGTGCTGAACCTGCTGTCCAATGCAGCCAAATTTGCAGCAAGCAAAATAAGGCTCGTGGGATTTGAGAGCCCGATGGGCTTGATGGTTCAAGTTTGCGATGATGGAAAAGGGATAAAGGAGGAAGAACTGCCGTATATATTCGAAAAGTTTTACCAGGCCAATAACCAAACGAGCAAAAAACCGATCGGAAGTGGGTTGGGCTTGGCCATTTCCAAAAAAATCATAGAATACCATGGAGGGGAGCTATCGGTGAAAAGATTGGAGGGAATGACTTGCTTTGAATTTACCCTGCCTTTCCAAAGTGAGAAAATAAAGTTGAACCAGGAAAAAAACAATCATGATTAAAATCCTCATTGTCGACGATGAGCCCAATATTCTCCTTTCCTTGGAGTTTCTTTTCAAGAAAGAGGGTTACCATGTCTATATTGCCCGGGACGGAGAGGAAGCCCTGGACATCATTGCAGAAAATCTTCCTGAACTGATTATTTTGGACATCATGATGCCCAATGTGGATGGATACGAAGTGGCAAAGCATCTTCGAGAGAAACACAAAGGAATAAAAATAATCTTCCTGACTGCCAAAAGCAAACAGCAGGACATTCAAAAAGGCCTGGACTTGGGAGCCGATTTGTACCTGGTGAAGCCTTTCTCAACCAAGGAACTGGTCGCAAAAGTCAAAACATTACTGAATTAAATCAATTACGATAACCTAAAATATAAACATTATGAGTGATAGGATACATACCCTGAGTGGTTACTTTCATGAATATCAAAAATCAATCGCAGAGCCCGAAAAATTCTGGGCGAGGATTGGGGATTCTTTCCACTGGAAAAAGAACTGGGACAAGGTGCTCGAATGGGATTTTGAAGGCCCGGATGTAAAATGGTTTGTCAACGGAAAGCTCAATATTACCGAAAACATACTCGAAAGGCATCTTTTTACGATTGGGGACAGAGCCGCGATCATTTGGGAACCCAATGATCCAACCGAAGCGGGAAGAACAATCACCTACAAGGAGCTTTACCATGAAGTTTGCCGTTTTTCAAATGCCCTGAAAGCCAAGGGAATTGGCAAAGGGGACAAAGTGATCATTTACATGCCGATGGTGCCGGAAGCTGCCATTGCGATGTTGGCTTGTGCCAGGATCGGGGCAGTGCATTCGGTGGTATTTGCAGGTTTTAGTTCCAACGCCCTTTCAGATCGGATCATTGACTGCAAAGCAAAGGCGGTACTTACTTCCGATGGGAATTTCAGGGGAAACAAAACGATACCTGTAAAGGCAATCGTGGATGAAGCCTTGGAAAAAGCCAGTGTGGAAACGGTCATTGTTTACCAAAGAACAGCCCAAGAGGTCACCATGAAAGAAGGCCGCGATCATTGGTGGCATGAAGTGATCGAAGGACAGGAAGACACGAATAAGGCAGAGGAAATGGACAGTGAAGACATGCTCTTCATCCTTTACACTTCTGGCTCGACCGGAAAACCCAAAGGGGTGGTGCACACCACAGGTGGCTATATGGTCTATACCAAATATTCGTTTGAAAATGTGTTTCAATACTCACCCGGAGATGTCTTCTGGTGTACGGCAGACATTGGGTGGATCACCGGCCATTCCTATATCGTGTATGGCCCTTTATTGGCCGGCGCCACTTCCATCATGTTTGAGGGAGTGCCTACCTATCCCCATCCGGGAAGATTTTGGGAGGTAGTGGAAAAGTACAAAGTCAACCAATTTTATACTGCTCCCACTGCCATCAGGGCTTTGATGGCCTACGGAACTGATCCGATTCAGCCTTACGATTTGAGTTCATTGAAAGTCATCGGCTCTGTGGGAGAACCCATCAACGAAGAAGCATGGCATTGGTACCATACCCATATCGGAAAGACCAAATGCCCAATAGTGGATACTTGGTGGCAGACTGAAACAGGGGGGATTATGGTTTCGCCTTTGGCCGGGATCACTCCTACCAAACCCGCCTATGCCACATTGCCTCTGCCCGGTATCCAGCTGAGTATTGTGGATCCCGAAGGAAAGGAATTGACAGGCAATTCTGTGGAAGGCAATCTGTGTATCAAATTCCCTTGGCCAGGCATGGTCAGGACCATCTACGGGGACCATGAAAGGTGTAAGCAGACCTATTTTTCAACCTACAAGGGAATGTACTTTACAGGTGACGGGGTCAAGCGTGACCATGACGGTTACTACAGGATTTTGGGTCGTGTGGACGATGTCATGAATGTTTCCGGACATCGGTTGGGAACTGCCGAAGTGGAAAATGCGATCAACGAACATCCATTGGTGCTAGAATCCGCAGTGGTGGGTTATCCCCACGATATCAAGGGACAGGGGATTTATGCCTATGTCATTTGTGACATGAAAAACAGGACAGAGGAAAACCTGGTCAACGAAATCAAGGAAATGGTCACCAAAATCATTGGGGCGATTGCCAGACCGGACAAGATTCAGATTGTGAGCGGATTGCCCAAGACCCGCTCCGGAAAGATCATGAGAAGGATTCTCCGAAAAGTTGCCGAAGGAGATCTGGGAAGTTTGGGAGATACGTCTACCTTGATGGATCCAGAAGTGGTGACAGAAATCATGGAAGGTAGAAAATAAAGAGAAGCCGGAAGACAGAAGAAATAAATCTTCGGTCTTCCGGCATTTGGTCTACGGCAAGAAATGAATTTGGCTTACAAATGGGGTAATTTATTAACTTGGAAACAGACACCACTATTGGATGTCGGAGTTTAGCAGCATAAGCTAAACTGCCGCCTTCCGCCAGCCTCTTATCTCATTAACCCAAAATTATGTCCAACGTCATCGTCAATCGGGTAAAGGAATTTCTGAAACGATTTCCACCCTTCACATTTCTCAGTGAGGCTTCCCTACAACTTGTAGCGAAGGGTGTTGAGGTGCATTATTTTGCCAAAGGCGAATTTCTTTTTAAACAGGGAGATCCAGCTCAAAACTGCTTTTTTGTGCTCAAGGAAGGTTCAGTCCACCTCACCGAGACACAAGACGGACAGACCAAGGTAAGGGAAGTTTGTGACGAGGGGGATGTGTTTGGGGTATTGGCCCTGCTGGGCAAAAGGCCTTATATTCTGAATGCCGTAGCTGAGGAAGAAAGTTTGGTGTATGCGATTCCGGTTTCCATTTTTGAAATAATCCTGGAGGAAAACAGTCGGGTCAGTCTTTATTTCGCCGCCGGATTTGCTTCGGGACAAGTGGTGGTCCGGACAGATCTTTCCCAATCCCAGAAGGCAAGGGGGATTTTTATGGAAGCCTCCAAGGACACAGGCCTCCTGATTTTTACAGGACAGTCAGACTTGAATTTCTCCAAGGATGTCGTCACCTGTCAGCAAGGAATTACCATCATTGAGGCTGTCAAAAAGATGTCGACAATGGGTGTCGGATCGATTGTGGTGACAGATGCGCAAGAACACCCTATGGGGATCATCACGGACAAAGACCTTAGAAACAGGTTGATTGCCCAGAATATGCCTTACGAAACTCCCGTGGAGGAGATCATGACTTCTCCTGTGATGACCATGACCAGGGATGCAGGTTTTTCTGCCTTGTACCTGACCATGATCAAAAACAGGCTCCATCACTTGATTTTCACCGAAGATGGAACTGCACAAAGCAAGGTCATCGGGATCCTATCCGACCATGATATCCTGCTTTCCCAAGGAAACAGTCCGGCGGTTTTGATCAATGCCTTGATGAACACTTGGGATGTAAAGGAGATGGCCAAGGTCAGGGACAGCGCCGAGCGCCTGCTGCGGTATTATCTGGAAAACGAGTTGTCCATGGATTTTGTGGCCAGTATCATTTCGGAGATCAATGACATCATTATCAAAAGGGCTGTTCAGATGGCCAAGAAAAAGCACGATGCCGATTATCCAGAAGCATCGAAGGTGAAGTTCTGTTTCCTATCCTTGGGAAGTGAAGGGCGAGAGGAGCAATTGCTTCGCACCGACCTGGACAATGCCATGGTTTTTGCGGATGTTCCGGAGGCACAATTGAAGGAAGTGAAGGAGTACATGTTGCTGATTTCCCAGGAGGTGATCGAGATTTTGCTGATATGCGGTTTCCAATCCTGTCCCGGAGACATGATGGCCAACAATCCCAAATGGTGTCAGCCACTTTCTGAATGGAAAAAATATTTCAGTGAATGGATCTTGCAGCCCAATCAATTGGCGATCATGCATTCCACCATTTTTTTTGATTTCAGGCCGATTTATGGGCACAAGCCATTGGCGGAGGAGATGACCCAGCACATCTACAATGAAATCGCCGACAAAACCATTTTCCTGAATTTTCTGGCCAAGAACGCCTTGTTGAATCCTGCCCCCTTGGGTTTTTTCAGGAATTTCATCGTGGAAAAATCCGGGGAACATCGGGATAAATTTGACATAAAACTTCGGGCCATGATGCCTTTGGCCGACATCGCCAGGCTGCTTGTCCTCAGCCATCGTGTGGTCGGCATCAACAATACCTTCAAGCGTTTTGAAAAACTTTCGGAGTTGGAACCGAATTACAGGGAGTTGTTTTTGGAAGCGGGCAAAGCCTATGAAATCCTGATGCGGATGCGGGCGATTGAGGGACTTCAGTCCAACAATTCGGGGAGGTTTATCAGTCCGGAAGGCATGGGCAAGATTCAGCGTCAATTGCTGAAAAATGCTTTTGCACCCATCGATGAGCTGCAAAAAATCATTCGGGTGAGGTTTCAACTGGACTATTTTACGAACTGATATGGGCTGGCTGGATTTTTTCGGGAAAAAAGAAAGTGCCAAAGCGGGATTTGTCAAGGACTACGAAGCGCTTTTTGTCAAAGGGATCCCGAGGATGCGGCCCATTTCACAGTTGAATTTCATTGTGTTGGATACGGAAACTACGGGCCTCCAACCTAAAACCGATTATATCCTCTCCTTTGGGGCAGTGAAAGTCCGAGGCTATACAATCAGTGTACAATCTGCCTTGGAAATTTACTTAAACGCCCCTCTTCAAAATCGGGAATCCATGAAGGTGCACGAGATCATGCATTCACATGAAGCCTTTTCGCTTCAGGATTTTGCCAAGGATATGTTGGGCTTTATTGGAACGGACATTCTGGTGGGCCATCATATTGGCTTTGATATTGCCATGTTGGAAAAGGCATTGAAGCCATTTGGGCTCAAGAAGCTGCTCAATCCTCTGATCGACACCAAGGATTTGGCCGTGCGCCTGGAAATGGGGCCGAATTATGACACACGATATGGAAAACCGGGAGAGTTTTCCCTGGACGAACTTTGTGGCCGGTACCACATTTCTTTGGATGACAGACATACCGCAGCCGGGGATGCTTTTTTGACCGCCCAGTTACTATTGAAATTGCTGAAAATAGCCGAGCAGAAGGGAATCCAGGATTATGGAGCTTTGATGCGCTGACAGGAAAACGGCTTGATGGCTTTCTAGTATCTTGAAAAAAAGAGGTTAATCTCTCAAGCGCTTGAACCTTAATTGGTTGTTTATATCAGCCGTTTTTTTTGCAAAAAAAGACCCTATTGGTTTTTTGCTTATTTTGCGTCGAGCAGATCCCGTTTTATGAAAAACCCAAAATCCTTTCCCCTCCTCCTCTTTTTGATTTTCGGCGTCACCTCTTGCCAAACAGCGCCTTCCGAGAACAAAACAAAAGACAATGCCTTTATTGAAATCCTGGACGATGAAGCCTTGGCGCTGATCGATCCGGAGGCGGAGATCGAAGTAATCGGTTCGGGATTTGACTGGACAGAGGGTCCGCTTTGGCTTGAGGAGCAGCAGATCTTATTGTTTTCGGATATTCCGCCCAATACCCTCTACCAGATCGGAGAAGATGGGGAACCAAAAGTTTTCCTGAAACCATCGGGCTATACCGGTACCACTCCGCGTGGAGGCGAAGTGGGTTCCAATGGTTTGATCATGGATCCCGAAGGAGCCTTGGTCCTCTTCCAACATGGAGACAGAAGGGTTGCGAAAATGAGGGGATCCATTAACCAGCCAGTGCCGGAATTCACCACGCTGGCAGATAGCTATCAGGGGAAAAGGCTGAACAGCCCCAATGATGGTGTTTTTGATAGGGCTGGAAATCTGTATTTCACCGATCCGCCTTATGGCTTAGAGGGGAATGTAGACGACCCAGCAAGAGAATTGGATTTTCAGGGAGTCTATTGTTTGAAAACCAACGGAGAACTTGTTCTGATCGATTCTTTGAACAGTCGCCCAAATGGTATCGCTTTCAGTCCTGATGAGACCCGTTTATTGGTTGCCAATTCCGATCCCAAGCATGCGGTTTGGTACCAATATGATGTGGTTTCCCCAGGAGAATTGACCAATAAAAGGCTGTTTTTTGACTGCACAGACCTGGTGGGAAAGGAAGGGCAGAAAGGGCTTCCCGACGGCATGAAAATGCACCCTTCGGGAATCTTGTTCGCCAGCGGTCCCGGTGGAATCTGGGTTTTCAATCCCTCCGGCATACCCATCGCCAGAATCTTTACCGGTGAAGCCACCTCCAACTGTGCCTTTTCGGCAGATAAAAAAACGCTATTTATGACTGCGGATGGGTATGTGTTGCGGGTGGGCTTGAGGTAGTGGGGGGTGAATAAGTCGGGTATGCTTCAAAACAATTAGGGAGAATCTAAAAGGAATAACATTGGACTCAAACAAATGAGAGAATTTATTGATTTTTAGATGAAAGAATTGATTAAGCCCGAAACATGCATTAGGTTTTTTTGTTGAAACTACAGAAAAATCAGACTACTTGGACAATAAGGCGTAGTTCCGATGTGGTGAAGTCACGAAGAATAAATAATTGACGGATTAAAAATCAATTTCAGGCTGGAATGGATTTGGTAACATCTCACTCGGGTTAAATAAAAAAATGAGAAGTGTCAAATTCCTTTATACCTTCTTTTTTCTGGAATTACACTTCTAATACCACCAAAAGGATCTTCCACATCATTTTCGAATCTTGGGATTAAGTGGATATGAACATGTGGAATGGTCTGACCTGCAACTTCTCCAATGTTTAGACCTACATTAAAACTACTGGATCCGAACCTTGTTTGAATTAGTGGTTTAACAAAATTTAGCATGAAAATGCATGCTGACTGTTCCCGAAATGTTAGTGAAAAATAATCAACACAATGCCTTTTTGGTATTATCAATGTGTGCCCGTTGCTTACCGGGTATTTATCTAAAATAGCAAATGCTGTAGCAGATTCAGCAATCAATTCTGTTTCTGAATTTGGAAAGCAAAATGGGCAGTCAAGTGCTTCTTGACTTTTATTTTGGGTGAAATGTGAATACCGATAAACCTCACAACTTTCGTTTATATAAACGGAAGCATAGGGAAGTCTAACAGTGCATTGAAAAGTAGGCTTTTGATGAATTTTATGGGTTCTGAAACCTTCGTAAGTTAGATCTCTTCTAACAGCAAAATAGGCTGATCCGCCTGGTTTCAATAAATGGGAAACCTCCATCAAGACCAAAGCCTGTTCTTCTGGCATTAGTACATTCAAAACATAAAAACAAAGGATGGTATCGAATTTCTTTTTTGGATATTCCGGAAAATGAAATTTATCATAGCCCACAATACTGAATCCTTTGGATTGTAAGACTTCCACATCTTTTCCAAAGCCGCATCCAAAATCGAGGATATCTCCTTTTAGTAAGTTTTTATTCATTATCAACCGAGCTGGGAAAGAAATGGAATCTCTTTCTTTGGCGGTGAGGTGGGAGTAATTATTTACATTTTTGGATTCCATTCTTCAAAACCTCTAATGGTGATTAAATAATTACAACTTTCTTTAAGTCTTTCTAATGCTGGATATTGCCAATTGTCAAAAGGGATAGATCCTAAAAGGGACACTTTGACTTCCTTTTCGAATCTTTCTGGCTGATTTTCAAAAATTAATTCCCAATATTGAATTATCCGCTCTTTTCTTTTTTCGATTAAACTTAATGATGGAATTTTATCCCTCTTATTATTATTGGTTGAGGCACTTGAGGGTAGTAAATTCCATAAATCATTGTTTTTCCATATCGAAAAAGGAATAACATGATCTATGTGATAAGCATTAATATTTTGCATTGTCCAGACACATTGTACATGCCCCTCTTGTTCTAAAATTGATTTGTAGAGGATTTTTGATTTGGTTGCCTCCCTTTCTGTAACAGGGCTTCTTAAGACATCATTTAAGACAGTTTCAAATTTCAATCCATTGCTTGCTGCCTTTACGGAAAATTCAGCCCACTTAAACAACAAAGAATCTTGGCCAGAAATGAAGCTGCCAAGAATTTGGAATGCACTATAATATTCCAATGAGATAGAAAAAGTCCCAAATTTTTTCACTAAAAACTCTAAATCAATTCTTGCCGATTCTGTTTTTTTTCTATTGTTATTGTCCTGAAATACGGCGTAAAAACCATCATTAAAAGACCTTCCAATGTATTTCATTGGGTTCTTTCTGATAGTGTCTCCAATTTTGTTTACTAAAGAAAGAAATTCCAATTCCAATTCCTTTGGGATTCCTTTTAGTCTCAAATCATTATAAAAAGCCGAAAACCCTCCCAATTCAGAATATTTAATAATAAATATTCTGAATTGTTTTTCAAATGCAAGAATTGTTCTCCCATTAATTTGGGGAATAAAAATCTCTGATTCTAGTATAGGGTAGTAATACAATAGCCATTTTTCAATTAATAAACCCAGTGGGATATCCGCATTTTTTTGGCCTAAATTAATAAAAGGTGAATTATCTTGAATAATATCGATTGTACCCCTTAATAGTGCAAATTTATATGTTGAAACCTTGCTATCTCGCTCTATCATCTTGCTGATATTCGAAAAAATTTCATTTCTCATTTTTTATAAAAAAGGTTTCGTACAATAGTTTTTACTAATCTTTTAATTTAGGACATATTTTGATAATATGAAAGCTCAATACCTCTAGACATCTTATTCGAAGGTTTAATCCCCTCATTCTCCTCACTTCACCTCCTTCAACCTCACGTCCATCTGCCCAGTAGACCGGAGATAGAGTCGGATGTCGTCCGCGGTGTTGTAGATGCCCTCGACTTCCAGGTCTGGGTTTTTGACGCGGAAGGTGGCAAAGTCGGTTTCGAAATAACCTTGCTTTTGCATTTCCCTGCGTGCATCCCTGAGGTAAGCACCAATGGGGTAAACGGCCATTTTGGTGATCTGGGCTATGACTTGGCCCTGTTTCATCCAAGACCCACTTCTTGCCAGCAGGTTTTTGGTGTTGACATCAAAGTCCACCTGCTCCAATTGGATCGATTCGGTGGCGGGGTTGAACACAGGCTTTGCTACAAAGTATAGCTCTCCCTTGATTTCTTTCTTTCCCTTGCGCAGCGCCCTGAAATCCATCTTCAGCAGGATCCGATCGCCAAAACTCTGGGTACTCAGGTTGGAGGGAATCAGCTGGGTACTGTTGTCCATTTTCAGGGATTGTCCGGAAAGGGATTCATTCAGGTATTGGTCGAGATCCTTGTACCGGATGGTCAAGGGAAGGATGATGTCGATTTTGTTTTCCGTTTTGTCGTTGAAATAGATGTTGGGTAGGGCCGATGGCGTGAATTTTGGCTCCGATCCCACTTGAGAAAAAACCTCTCCCTCCATTCCCAGATAGAGTTTGAGTTTTTGGTCCGAGGTGACTTCTTCACTGATTTTCAATTTGGAAGGATTGGTGAAAAAATAAGTCAGCACGCCTTCCTGCTCCACCGGGTAGGGCTTGCCATAGGTATCCCAAGCGGCTTGCGCCACGCTCCTGAAATTCAGTCCTGCCAGATTTGAAGCAGTGAGTTGTTGGCTCAATACAGCCTGCAATTGCTCCCGGATGATCGGGTCCAAGTCGATCTCGAAGCCCATCAGGTTGTATTTTAGTGATTTCCCCCAATTCTCAATTTGCACATTCTTGATGGCAAGTTCCCAGTTGCGGCCGATTTCCGGTTTGAAACTGATCTCGGGCTGCAGCAATTCGTCAAAGGGAATGGAAGTGGACAGCATTTGGCCGAAGACCTTTTTTTCAATTTTCAAATCCCCTTTGAGTTTCATGGGGATTTTTACTTTCAGGCTGTTGTTGGCGATGCCCAAGAGGGTGATTTTTCCGGTTCTGGTGACATCGATGTCCGTGAAGATCCCACTGCCCAAAGGCATTGCCTTTCCGGAAAAGAGTTTGTTGCTCCAGTCTTTGTTCAGGTTGGCCTCGATGTAAGAAAGGGGGATTTCGATGGGGATATTGACGCTTGAGGTGGCAATGGGCAAGAGGATGGGGGCGCCCTTGTATTTTGGTTTTTCGGGATTGATGCTTTTACAAGAAACAAAGAGTAACAGGAACAAGCCCAAAAGGTAGGAGAATCTCATTTATTTTTTCTTAAAGTAATTTCAAATCAATTTGCACCCAAATCGTGCCAAAAGCATTTTTTCGGGATTTTGTAAGAAGGCAATCGGGCAAAGGAACTATTTTTACGGCAAACAAAGTTAAGACAGGTATTGCATTAAGAAAAATTAAGAAATGGATTGGAATAAATTAGAGGATATAACCCAACTACAAGAGATCAAAGCACAAAGCAAGGACAAGCCTGTCCTGATCTTCAAGCATTCCACGCGCTGTTCCATCAGCAGCATGGCTTGGGACAGAATGAAAAGAAACTGGAAGCCGGAAGATTCCGAAAAAGCCACTCCTTATTATCTGGATTTGATCAGCTTTAGGGAGGTTTCCAATGAGGTAGCCAAAGCTTTTGATGTTTACCATGAATCTCCACAGGTCATTCTGATCAAGGAAGGTGTGGCCGTATATGACAACAGCCACATGGGGATCAATTATGCCGACATTATCGGTCGCTTGTAAAATGAGCGCGCCGGGCATGGATTAGAGGCATGCAAAAAACACTCGTGTGTCCTTTGGAATCAATGGTGCTGCTCTGATTCAGAAACAAGGTTCATGTACATTGACTGGTTTTAATTTTCCATCAAAAGGAAGGGTTTTCTTCCTTTTGATGGAATTTCTTTTTTCTGCGATAGGGCATTTCACTTGACTTATTTTTTTATGCAGTTTTTGTACCCGTTTTATGTATTACGAACTCCATTTAATATTTTAATTTACTGATAATCAATTAGGTGTTTACTGTTTTTGACTAAACCCTATTGGAGTCAGGAATTATTCTCCCAATAGTCTGATTTTCTTTCAGTTTCAATCCCATTTGGAAACCTATTGCATATTTCGGGTTGAAGGCCAAATAATTCATGCTTATTGAGTTTATAGGTATTTAAAACCTTTTAAAAGGGTTTAAATCCATTCAAAATTTTCGACGCCACTCACTTAAACTTTTTGGGGAGGCATGTGTCTAAGAAACTGATATAACTTTACACATGATGAAAATTTCTACTTTAAAATTATTTTTCACGCTTTTTTTGATTGGCATGTCCCTGGAAGGCTATTCACAGCGACCCGAAAACCGCGGACAGGTCCAAAAAATAAAAGGACAAGTCATCGAAGGCCTGAGTAAAGACACGATGATCGGGGCAAATGTCCTGATCAAAACCGTGACGGATTCCTTGCTTACTTCCACAGTGACCGGAGTAGATGGTACATTTGAAATAGACCGTCCCAGGATCCCGACAGTAGTGGTGGAAATTTCATTTTTGGGATACAAGAAAATCACGAGAACCCTCAGCAGAGGAGATGCGCTCGATTTGGGCATCTTGGTATTGGTCGAAGACAGCAAGCTTCTGGGAGAGGTCGTCATCGAAGGCCAGGTTCCAGTCGGTGAAATGAAAGGAGATACGACGTCCTTCAATGCCAATGCATTCAAAACCCAAGAAAATGCACAAGCGGAGGATTTGGTAAGAAAATTACCTGGAATCACTTTTCAGGGAGGTCAAATCCAGGCCCAAGGCGAGCAAGTTCAGAAGATCTTGGTCGATGGCCGGGAGTTTTTTGGAAGTGATCCGAGCATCGCGCTCAGAAATTTACCAGCAGATGCCATCGACAGGATCGAAATCTTGGATCAGCGATCGGACCAAAGCAGGTTGACGGGATTTGATGATGGAAATTATTCCAAAACCATCAACATCATTCTTCGGGAAGACCGGAAAAATGGTCAGTTTGGACGGGTTTATGGCGGTTATGGCACTGACGACCGCTACTCTGCGGGAGGAAGTCTAAACTTTTTCAAAGGGGACCGAAGGGTTTCGGTACTTGGTCTGCTCAACAACATCAACCAGCAAAACTTTTCCAGTCAGGATCTAGCCGGAGTCAGTGCCAATGCTACCGGAGGAGGGGGGGGTGGCCGACCTGGAGGTGGCGGCCGACCAGGTGGAGGAAACAACAATTTCTTTGTCGGCAATGACATCGGGATTCTTTCCACTGGCGCATTGGGATTGAATTACAGCGACAAATGGGGTAAAAAAGTAAATTTCTCAGGGAGTTATTTCTTCAACAATACCTCCAACAATTTGCGTCAAATCACCAACCGAGAAACCGTCGTCAATCAGAATCTGAGACAGTATTATCAGGAAAATCTGATCAATACCGTGGAAAATTACAACCATCGGGTAAGCGGGAGAATGGAGGCAGACATCAATGAAAAGAATGCTATCATCGTCACACCGAGCATTTCCTTTCAAACGAACAAAACATTTGGTGACAGGGATGCATTGACCTTGGGAAATGCCAACGATTCCCTGAGTGCGCTTCGTTCCGTCACCAATGCGGAAACCAAGTCCTACAATATCTCCAACAACATTACCTACCGTTACAAATTCGATAAGGTGGGAAGGACATTTTCCACGGATGTATTCACGGCGATAAACAAGCGGGACCAATTTTCGGATCTCTTGGCAGCAAGCAGGGACTATATCAGAACCAGTTTGGATACCACTTTACAGGAAACCACCGCACTTTCCGATGGATTCAATTATCGGGTAAACCTCACCTTCACCGAACCTTTGGGAGAAAAATCCATTGGTACCTTCGGTTACCAAGTCGGAAACAACAAGACCTCTGCCGACCAAAAAACATTCGTCGTCGCGGAAGAGCAAGGCATTTACGTGTTGGATACCGCCCTCAGCAATGAGTTTGACAACAAATTTATCACCCAAAGATTGCGGTCAGGATATGCCTACAACAATGCAGGCTGGAATGTCAACTTGAACCTTGACTACCAAAATGCCCGATTGGACAACAACAGTATTTTCCCTACTGTGGGAGTTTTCAAGAGGGACTTCAACAATATCCTGCCAAGTGCCAATATCAGTTACAGAAACCGTGAATCAGGCTTGAGTTACCGACTTCGCTACCGAACAGGGACAGATGAGCCGAGCGTTGCGGAGTTGCAGAATGTGGTCAACAACCAAAACCCTTTGAATCTCCGAGTTGGAAATCCTTCCTTGGGACAAAGCTTTAACCACAACATCTTTGCAAATGTCAGCAAGGTCAATCTGGAAAAATCACGGACACTCTTCATGTTTGTCAATTATTCATCCACGAGTAATTTTATCGGGAACAGTACTTTCATCACTGCCCAGGACACCTTGATCAATGGGGAAATCCTCCTTCGTCCAGGTGGACAGATTTCGCAGCCGGTCAATCTGGACGGGAATTTCAGAACTCGATTCTTCCTGACCTATGGTGCACCCATCAAGGGAATCAAAACCCAGTTCAATTCCAATACGCGTCTTGGATTCAACCGTACGCCGGGAATCATCAACGGGGAGAAAAATCTGAATGACAACATTGATCTGAGCCAAGGGGTAACCTTTACGAGCAACATCAGCAAGAATGTTGACTTTACCCTGAGTACCACCGGGACTTACACGATTGTAAACAGCAGTCTTCAGCAGAACCTGGACAACAATTATTTCATCCAGGAATCCAACCTCCGCCTCTATTTTTCCCCAAACAACGGGAAATTGTTCATGGGCAACACTGTGAACAATATTTTATACCGAGGGCTATCGGAAGGATTTGACCAGTCGGTTTGGCTGTGGAACATTGAGGGCGGTTTTCGCTTCGCCAAAAACAACAAGGCCGAGTTGAAGCTGGTTATCTTTGATTTGCTCAATCAAAACAACAGCATCACCAGAACCATTTCCGATGTGGCAGTGACGGATGTCTTCACCAACGTTTTGACCCGATACAGCATGTTGACCTTCACTTATATTCTTGGCAACTTCAAGCAGCCTGAACCCTCTTCCGAGCAGCCTTGGCAGCGAGGAGGAGGAAGATCTTGGTAAAAAATGAGTATTTGACAAAAGAGGCTGGGATTGATTCCGGCCTGTTTTGTTTTTGGATACTTTGATGAAAGGCGGATTTACCTAAAAATACAACTGATCCCACTCCAGAGATCAGTGATTTTGGCATCTTTTCCCGTGCCGGAAAAAACCCCATACAATCCCGATTCGGTGGAAAACTCCTGGCCCAGACTGGATTCAAAGACTTCGATGACAGTCACATCTTCCATTTCTGCCCTTGTGGATCCTATGCCAATACCTGCCATTGTCGTCAAGGTTGCCTTTGAATTCGCAACCTCTCCCAAATACCATCCTTCAAAAACCCATTCATTTTTTGTCTTGTCCTCTTGGAATACCAAGGTCAAACCATTGCTCCAGGTAGCCATTGTCAAAGGACCGGCACCGCATTCTCCATTCAGCCCCACATTGGATACTTCCAGTTCCAAAACCTGATCCATCAATGCCACCATCTGGTCCAATGGCATTCCGAAGGAAATTTCCCTAGTCGATCCTGTCAAGGGAGTGACCAATTGCAGAGCATTGGACGTCAAAGCCAATATGGGTTTTTCATTGGCTGGCTTTAAAGCCGAATCTGGCAAAATATTAAGCTTTTCTGAGGAGTTCAGGGTGTCTTTGGAGGTTTTGTCAAGATCAGAATTATCGGATCTCTCGTCCTTGCGCTGGCAGCCTATGAGTAGGATAAACAGGAAAAAAAGAAGGGTGAAAGATTTCATAAGGGCATTTTTAGAGCTTTAATGTAGCCATTTTAAAGCACAAAAGTATGCATTGTCAATTCTATTCCGGCCTGAAATTGCTTAATAATCAGTCGGTTGTTTACTGTTTTTGACTTCGCCATATTGGACGATACCTTATTGTCCAAACAGTCTGATTTTTTGTAGTTTCAACCTCTATTGCGAAACCTAATGCACATTTTGGGCTTAAAAGGAAAATAACAGCAGTTCGTTTAAAATCATTGCCTTCCTTCTTTTCCTAGGTAAACCCAAATTTACCAAAACAACCTTTCTATATCTTGATAGGGCTTGATTTGAGTCATTTTGACACAAAAAAAGGAGTCTCCATATCTGAAGACTCCTTTTTTTGTGGTGTTGCTTGATTTTAGCTTTTTGGAAGTACGACTGTGTCCACTACGTGAATCACACCGTTTGACTGAAACACATCTGCAATCGTCACTTTGGATTTTCCACCATTTTCGTCAGAGATGTAAAGGTCTTTTCCTTCCATCCAAGCCGTCAATGTTCCACCACTGACAGTTGTCAATTTGGCTTTACCGTTACCCTTCTTGATGGCGGCAGCGATTTCTTTGGAACCCATTTTTCCGGCCACTACATGGTAGGTCAAAATGTTGGTCAAGGTTGCTTTGTTTTCTGGTTTTACCAAAGACTCTACAGTTCCAGCTGGTAATTTTGCGAAAGCTGCATTGGTAGGGGCAAATACCGTGAAAGGACCTGCGGTTTGAAGCGTTTCCACCAAGCCAGCAGCGGTCACCGCAGCAACCAATGTCGTGTGGTCAGCAGATTTCACTGCATTTTCCACAATATTTTTGGAGGGATACATTGGGGCGCCGCCCACTTCTACCGTCTTCTCCATTTGAGCAAAAGCTACTTGAGCACTTAGAAAAAACATGGCCAAGAATGCTGCTTGAAATAATTTGATAGTTTTCATGATTTTTAGTTTTTTTGTTTATTTGGGGAGAATTACGGAAGTGAGGAGAGGATTGGATCTTATGGACATAAAAAAAACATGACTTCATCCAAACGAGTCACATTGTCAACGATTTATAATCAAATATATCCCCCAATCAAAAACAGCATTGGGATTGCCCCTGATCTCAACCATACAATTGATTGCGAGGAAGGCGCTCTTGAATTCAAGTGGATCTTGAGAAGTATCAAAAGTTTGTGGATAGGAGGGGAAATACTTCCCGGATGTTGCCAAAAGCGCAATGGAAGTTATTTCGGAAGAATCTGGTTTGACCCGTTGGCAATTGAATAGGTGAGTCCCTACTTGAATAAAGACGGGATTGCATGTATTAGATTTAAGTAAACACCTAATTTTTGATTCAACTCAGTTTTTCCAGCAGATTCTTTTAGATTTGTACTCAAGAATAAAATCAAAAACCGCATGCATCAGGATAAGGTTGCCGAAATCAAGAATGCCATCGCCCAAGCCACGGCCAGCTCCCCCGAAGAGTTGGAGGCTTATAGAATGGAATATATCAGCAAGAAAAGTGTTGTTGGGGAGCTTTTTGCCGAGATGAAGAATATTCCCAACGAGGAAAAGAAAGTCTTCGGGCAGGTGATCAATGAATTGAAGCAACTTGCAGAGGAAAAATTCCAGGAGTTGATAGAAAGGGTCAATACGGACAAAAAGCAATCCAATGCATTTGACATTGATCTCACGCTGCCTCCGAGCAATGTTGGGGCCGGGGGAATACATCCTTTGACGGCTACACGTCAGCGGATTATTGAGATTTTTGAGCGCATCGGATTCAATCTTTCCGAAGGACCTGAAATCGAGGACGATTGGCACAATTTCACGGCTTTGAATTTCCCCATCAACCACCCCGCTAGGGAGATGCAGGACACTTTTTTTATAGAAAAAGATCCTGACATTGCCCTCAGGACGCATACTTCATCGGTGCAGGTGCGCGTGATGGAAAACCAAAAGCCACCCATCAGAACCCTTTCTCCAGGTCGCGTGTACAGAAATGAGGCGATTTCTGCTCGTGCGCATTGTATCTTCCACCAAGTGGAAGGGCTTTATGTGGATGAAAACGTGGGTTTTGCGGATTTGAAAAACACCTTGTACCATTTTGCTAAGGAGATGTTTGGCAAAGAAACAAAAGTGAGGTTCAGACCTTCCTTTTTCCCATTTACAGAACCCAGTGCAGAGATAGACATCAGCTGCCAGCTTTGCGGTGGCAAGGGCTGTAATATCTGCAAAGGAAGTGGTTGGGTGGAAATCGGTGGCTCTGGAATGGTTGATCCCAATGTGTTGGATAATTGCGGTATTGACTCCAAAAAATACACAGGCTTTGCCTTTGGAATGGGGATCGAGCGGATTGCGATGCTGAAATATCAGATCAAGGACTTGAGGTTATTTACTGAAAATGATGTCAGATTTTTAAAGCAATTCAAGCCGATGCTTTAAAGTGCGCTTGGTAAAGTGAAAAAAAAAGACCGTTGGTCAGTTTTGGTTTTATCCTCGCTGATCAACGGTCTTTTTTATGGGGCGATTTTATTTTTGTTATTTCTGAAGGACATTGCACCTGTCGTATGCAGCATCGATGTCAATAAAAACATCCTCTTTGGCGATCAAAAACCAGCTGTTCAACAGCTCTTCTTCTTTTTTCCTTTTGGTGGCCATTTTAAGCTTTTCGTAATCGTCATTTAGGTTTGCCCTGTGTGCAGGAAATCTCTCTTTGTAATAGAGGATCCTTACTTTCGTTCCTTCCCTTTCGTCTTCGAAACGCATGGGTTTGGTGATGGTCCCTATTTTCATACTATCCAAGGTGAAATAAAGTACAGGGTCCTCGAGGGTTCTCAAGGTCAATCGGTTGGATCCAGATCCTGGATCAGCGAAGTAACCGCCATTGTCCGAAGTATTTCTGTCATCGGAATATTCCTTTGCGGCTTTTGCAAATTCGAGCTTTTCATCTAAAATCGTAGCGCGTAAACTGTCAAGATAATTCTCAGCTTTTAGGATATCGGATTCTGAAGGTTGTGGTCTGATCAGGATATGCCTGGTGTTAAAAGTGTTTCCCCTTCTTTCCAATAATTGAATCATGTGAAATCCAAAGGTTGTTTCCACAGG